>JAAFHS010000499.1 GCA_013298485.1 Rhodobacterales bacterium | reverse complement strand
CAGCAGACCCCGCACCGGCAACAACCCCGATGACAATAGACATCAGGATGGAGCCCAGGATGACCTTGCCCAGCACAGTACCCGTGCGGGGGGTGGTGTGAAAGCGGATCGCATCGCCCAGCGTCTTGTTGTTTGTGAGATAGGCAAAGGACTGGACGCGGTAATTGACAAAACCGAAGATGCCCCAGAGATAGCCGAGCACGACGCCGGTGATCGCCAGTCCAGGCGATTGCGTGAAGGCCCCGGCGATGGCGAGCACGAAGATGATCCCGACGGCAATCAGCAGATGCTTCATCGGCCCGTAAAGTCCGGTCCACTTGCCGCCTTGGGTGAATTTCGTATCGCCGTACCAGGACCGGTCGGTCATGTATTTTTCCAGCCGGAAGGTCATCAGCGGCCACAGGATGCCAAGGGTCAGGATGGTGAGGACCAGATACATGATCGCGCGCCAGACATAGCCGCCAGCAGCCCCCAGCATGCCAAAGCGGATGCCGCGAAACCGGGTGCGGGCGAGTTTATAGCGGCGCGAACGGTATTGCGCGAACAGCAGGAGGGGCAGGATGGCAAAGAAGGACAGATAGATGACGGCGAGCTGCATGATGATTTCAGCGTCGGTCCGGGGCTGGAACACGAAGGCAAGGCCGAACTGGAACAGGATCAGCTGCACCACCGCCAGGTAGACGGCGAGAATGACCACGGCGACGAGGAAGCCCAGGAATTTTTCCAGCCCCGTGCCGGTGTATTCAAAGGCATCGCCCGCGATTTTGGTATTGCCCCAGAAATACTTGCGGATGCGGGTCTTGCCCCAGAAGCGGTAAATCCCGAGCGTGATGAGGCTGAGGAACCCGGTAGCCATGGCGAGTGAGAAGATGCCGTTCTGGCCCTGCCCGTATTGCGCCTGTCCGATTGAAAGGTTGGTATCCTGGCTGCGCATCACGATGATCTTTCTATCCGTTCAGGTAAAGCGGTTGTCCCTTGGAAACCCGCGCGGGGCCATGCGACCGGCTGACGCGCGGGCCCCCAGCCATTCGGCCAGATCGCCTTCGGTCCGGGTGCGGCCGGCCGGGTCAAGCCAGGATAAACCCTGCGAAAGCGTCAAAGTTGTGGCATCGACCAATCCGCCATCCTTGTACTTTTGCAACCGAACGCCCTTGCCTTTGGCCATCTCGGGCAGGTCCGCAATCGGGAAAACCAACATCTTGCGGTTGTCCCCCACAACGGCGACATGATCGCCCGCCACCCGGCGGCAGATGGCAAGGCGCACGTCATCGCGCAGGGTGAGGACGGCCTTGCCCGCGCGCGTCTGGGCCAGCACCTCATCCGAGGGCACGACAAAGCCATCGCCTGCGGTGGACGCGACCAGCAGCCGCTCACCCGGGCGGAAGATCATCAGATCGACGATCGCCGCCTCGTTCGGCAGGTCCACCATCAGGCGCACGGGTTCGCCCATGCCGCGCCCGCCGGGCAGGCTGGCGCCCAGAAGCGTGTAAAAGCGGCCATTGGCGGCGATCAGCAGGATCTTGTCCGTGGTTTCGGCGTGGAAGGCAAAGCGGGGGCCGTCGCCATCCTTGAACTTCTGTTCAAGCGTAAGATCGGCATGGCCCTTCATCGCGCGGATCCAGCCCATGCGTGAACAGATGACCGTGATCGGTTCACGTTCAATCATCGCCTCGAACGGGACATCGACGGTTTCCCCGGCCTCACCCAGCAGGGTGCGGCGGCGGCCCGCCTCCGTGCCTTTGCCGAATTGCTTGCGGATGCCTTCCAGATCGCGGGAAATCTGTTTCCATTGCAGGCGCGGGTCGGACAAAAGGTCATCCAGTTCCGCGCGTTCCTTCATCAGCGCGTCGCGTTCGGCGATGAGTTCCATCTCTTCCAGACGCCGCAGACTGCGCAGGCGCATGTTCAGGATGGCCTCGGTCTGTACCTCGCTGAGTTCACCCTCGCCCGGGGGCGGGCTGCGGTAGTCGCGTTCGGACGTGGCGCGGACATGGGTGATGCCCCAGCTTTCGCGCATCAGGGCGGGCTTGGGGTCATCGTCATAACGGATGATGTCGATCACCCGGTCGAGGTTGAGGAAGGTCAGGATGAAGCCTTCCAGAATCTCCAGCCGGTGGTCGATCTTTTCCACCCGGTGCTGGGTGCGGCGCAGCATGACGTCGCGTTTGTGGTCAAGAAAGGCGCGTAGCACTTCCTTCAGCGAGCATACCTTTGGCACGCGCCCGTCGATCAGCACGTTCATGTTCAGCGAAAAACGCGTTTCCAGATCGGAATTGCGGAACAGCATGCCCATCAGCATATCGGGATCGACATTGCGGGCGCGCGGTTCCAGCACGATGCGCACGTCATCCGCACTTTCATCGCGCACATCCGCCAGCAGGGGGATTTTCTTCAACTGGATCAGTTCGGCCAGTTTCTCGATCAGCCGCGATTTCGGCACCTGATAGGGGATTTCCGTGATGATGATCTGCCATGTGCCCCGGCCCAGATCCTCCACCTGCCATTTCGCGCGCAGCCGGAACGACCCCCGGCCCGTGCGATAGGCCTCGCGGATCGCATCGGCGGATTCCACCAGCACACCGCCGGTCGGAAAATCGGGGCCGGGGATCAGGTCGACCAGCGCATCATCGGAAAGGTCAGGGTCGCGGATCATCGCCATGCAGCCGTCAATCAGCTCATCCAGGTTATGTGGCGGGATGTTCGTGGCCATGCCGACCGCGAT
>JAAFHS010000498.1 GCA_013298485.1 Rhodobacterales bacterium | reverse complement strand
TCTGCATCAGCGCCTCCAGTCAAGCGTCATGCCGGAAGCGCGTTGGTCAGAGCAGCATCACAAAGGCTTCAATCATCTCAAGGAGCCGGACGGCCTCCCAGCGTTGGGCAATGGTGACGCAGTGATCTGCCCAACACGGCAATCCTCATGGTGTTATCGCCACTTTGAACACGCCGTCGCGCTGGTGCGAGAAAAGATCATAGGCCTTTTCGATGTCGTCCAGCTTGAACCGGTGCGTCACCATGGCCCCAAGATCGACCCGGCCTGTTTCGATGACGCTCATCAACCGGCGCATGCGTTCGCTGCCGCCGGGGCAAAGCGAGGTGACGATCCTGTGGTCGCCCAGACCGGCCGCGAACGGACCAAGCGGGATCGTCAGATCGCTGGAATAGACCCCCAGACTGGACAGGGTGCCGCCGGGGCGCAGCACGCGCAGGCAGGACTCGAATGTTGCCTGGGTTCCCAAAGCCTCGATGGCGACATCGACGCCGCGACCCTTGGTCAGGCGCATGATCTCGGCCCCCGGATCAACCTTTTTGAAGTCCAATGTGTGGTCTGCGCCAAGTTTTCTCGCCATGGCAAGGCGGTTAGGCAGGGTATCAACTGCGATGATTGTGGTGGCACCCATGAGCTTTGCCCCTGCGGTCGCACAAAGGCCAATTGGACCCTGGGCAAAGATCGCGACGGTATCGCCAATGCGGATATGGCCGTTCTCCGCGCCGCTGAATCCAGTGGACATGATGTCCGGGCACATCAGAACCTGCTCGTCGGTCAGACCGTCGGGCACCGGTGCCAGGTTACCCATCGCATCGGGGACCAGCAGATACTCGGATTGCGCCCCATCGATCGTGTTGCCGAACTTCCAACCACCCATGGCTTTCCACCCATGCGGTGAGCCGTGCCCGTCTTGCGAGGATTGGCCGCACTGACAGGCAGCACTGTGGCCGCTGGGCGTGATGGCCCCGGTAATCACCCGCTGGCCTTCGCTGAAACCCTTTACGGCAGAGCCCAGCTTTTCAATGATGCCGACCGGTTCGTGGCCGATGGTCAGGCCGCGTGCAACGGGATACTCGCCCTTCAGGATATGAACATCGGTTCCGCAGATCGTTGTCGTGGTGATCCGGATCAGCGCGTCGAGCGGCCCGACATCGGGGACCCTCTTGTCCTCGAGCACGATACGGCCCGGTTCGACGAAAATGGCGGCTTTCATCATTTGCATGGTCTGCTCCATTTGGTTCTCGGCGGCTGCTCTTTGCGGAGAGGTCGCACGAACGCATCGACGCGTCACGCCTCGGCCCGGCGAACGCAGGTGACCAGAGACAGCCTTGACGCCGTGATCCTACCGCCGCCTTGGCCTGGCGGGTTTGACCTGCATCAACGCCGGAAAAGCCGCCGTTTTGACCCATGTCATGAAATGAGGCGGCGCAATTGCTTGAACGTCAGCCTTGGGCTGGCAGTATCCGTTTGCTGTGGCCACCCTTGATGTGGCCATGGGCGCGTGTCGGATTTGATCAATGTCAACATGTGCGGCTGCAGGGGGGCTAGTGTGCAGTCAACGGAAAAGACGGGATGAATGACATGAAAAATGCGACCCTGCTCCTGTTGATGGGAAAATCAGGCCAGCCAACCGACATCAGGGGGCTGGTCGACCTCGCCCGAAAGAACAAGCTATTTCTGTCGGTTGTCGTGACCGGTGAGGCTCCGGCATTTATCTATTACTCGGACGGTATCGGCTAGTTTGGCGGACCCGTCATGGCCGATGACTGGCAGAAGGACTTTGAAGAAGAGAACGCCGCACTGGGCAAGGCTGCGAATGCCGTCAGGGATTACCTTTCGGCGCAGGAAATTGAGAGCAGCGTCTCGGTCATCTGCGCCGAGCGGATTGCAGTCGCCGAGGCGGTCGCACGCTGGGCCATGGCCTGTGATCTGGTTCTGGTGTCGAACGATTTGCGTGGGAATGCCAGTCTTTTTGATGTGATCGTGCAGGCCGCCCTGTTTCGTGCCCCCGCCGGCGTGTTGCTGAACGCGACGGCCTTGCCCGCGGCGCTGGCCCCCAAGCGGGTTCTGGTGGCCTGGCGCCCGACCAAAGCGTCAGCGCGTGCCGTTCATGCCGCCATGCCGATATTGCGGAGTGCTGCGGAGGTAACGCTGGTCGTGGTCGATCCGGTCATGACGCCGATGCGCGATGGTGAAGATCCGGGTTCCGAGGCCGCACGCTGGTTAAGCCATCAGGGCTGCAAGGTGACCGTCCAGCAAGCCCCGAGCGGCGGTCAAGACGTTGGGCATGTCTTGATGAAGCGCGCGCGTGAAGCGGGTGCCGAGTTGATCGTGATGGGGGCCTATGACCATTCCCGCTTGCGCGAGATCGTCTTTGGCGGAACGACCCGGACGCTCGTTGAACAGCGCGATCTTGCAGTCTTGATGGCGCATTGACCGGCGGCGGCTTGCCGAGAACTGCACTACGTGACAGGCTCGTCGTCTGCGATAATACGCGTGCCGGTCTGGCCCTGTAGCACCTCGAGTGCATCCTCCAGCCGCCCAATTGCTGTAAAGCCGCCGCCTGCACGAATGAAATCAACCGCAGCCTCGACCTTTGGGCGCATTGATCCGTCGGGCAAGGTCAGGCGCATCGCCTCGATTGCTGAAATCCGGTCTATGGCGCTGGCCTGAGCCCTTCCGAAATCACGGAACACAGCCTTGACGTCGGTCAGCAGCAGCAAGGCGTCTGCCT
>JAAFHS010000497.1 GCA_013298485.1 Rhodobacterales bacterium | reverse complement strand
CCATCGGTTTCATTGCCCATAAGGCGGGACGCCGTTGGGCAAGGGGCGTGGGGAAGCAGACCGTGCCGATGCAATCTGCCCGCGACTGCCTGGGCTGGCGCGGCAACGCGCCTGCCGGGGGGTGATGAGCGATCAGAAATCGTCCAGTGGACGATTTCCGCGAAGAACGCCCGGCCCGTGGCCGGGCCGGGTGGCAGGCGCGGGCAGATTTGTCGACGGACAAATCCGCCAAGAGAAGGCGCAGCCCGTTTCCGTCCCACCACACATCCTGGCTGACCCCGGGCTGCACGTCATGCCAATCCTGCAGGGCGGGCCGCCCCCCGCGCCAAGACGTCTAGCCAACCCCCGCCATTTCCACTATGGCCCACAACCATGCATGACACCGAAAACCAATCCCCCACCCGCGCCGGATTTGTCGCCCTGATCGGCGAGCCCAACGCCGGCAAATCCACCCTTCTGAACAAGATGGTCGGCGCCAAGGTCTCCATCGTCACCCACAAGGTGCAGACCACCCGCGCCCGCATCCGCGGCATCGCCATGGCCGGGTCTGCCCAGATCGTCTTTGTCGACACCCCCGGCCTCTTCCGCCCCCGTCGCCGCCTTGACCGCGCGATGGTCAAGGCCGCCTGGGGTGGGGCTGCCGATGCCGATGTGATCGTCCTCTTGATCGAGGCGCATCGCGGCCTCACATCGGGCGTCCACGCCATCATCGACCGCATGCGCGACCAGATCCCGCAAGGCCAGCCCGTCGCCTTGGCCATCAACAAGATCGACCGCGTGAAATCTGAATCCCTGCTCGCACTGGCGGCCGCCATGAACGATGCCTTCCCCTTCCGCGAGACCTTCATGATCTCTGCCGAAAAGGGCTACGGCGTTGAAAAGCTGCGTGATTGGCTCGCCGCACAACTGCCCCTCGGCCCCTGGTTCTACCCCGAGGATCAGATCGCCGATCTGCCCATGCGCATGATCGCGGCCGAGATGACGCGCGAAAAGCTGACGCTCCGCCTGCACGAAGAACTGCCCTACCAGCTGACGGTCGAGACCGAAAAGTGGGAGGATAAACCTGATGGCACCACCCGCATCGACCAGTTGATCTATGTCGCGCGCGATGGCCACAAGGGCATCGTGCTCGGCAACGGCGGCGAGACGATCAAAGTCATCGGTCAGGCCGCGCGCGCCGAAATCTCGGAATTCCTGGGGCGCACGGTGCATCTGTTCCTGCAGGTCAAGGTCCGCCCCAACTGGCTGGAAGAGGCAGAGCGATATTCCGAAATGGGCCTTGATTTCAAGGACGGGGATTGACGCCATGCCCCCGCGTCTGGCCGCAGGCGTCTGGGTCTCTGCCTATCTCACGCGGCTGCGGCTGGCCGATATCCCGGCCTATGTGACGGCGCGCGGCGACGTGACGGCGGGTGCCGTCATCGTGAAAGTGGCCACGCTGGACGGGCAGGCACGGGCCTTCCAGCGCAGTTTCGATCTGCTGTCGGATGCGCGCACCTGGGTGATCCTGACCCAAGGGGCCGAACGGGACGTCGACGCCACCCTCGCCCGCCAACGCGCCCGCGACCCCGACCTGTGGCTGATCGAGGTGGAAGACCGCGCCGGGCGTACCCTGCTGGATCAGGACGGTCTGGCCGACTGAATGGCAAAGGGTGGGGTCAAGCGCCTCCCCCCCCCCCACATGGAGAGGGCCCGGGGGCGGGGGGACCGCAGTTCCTTCATGCTACACTCCCGGTCAAATCCTCACCACAGGTGCCCCATGCCCGCCACATCCCTTTATGCCACCGCTTCCAAAACCATCTCGCGCCTTGCCGGGCGGCCCGTCACCTTTGCCCTTGCCGTCGGCATCATCGCAGTCTGGATCATCACGGGTCCGCTGTTTGCATTCAGCGATACCTGGCAGCTGGTCATCAACACCGGCACCACGATCATTACGTTCCTAATGGTGTTCCTGATCCAGAACACCCAGAACCGCGACACGCAGGCCATTCAGGTGAAACTGGACGAGCTGATCCGCGTCACCGCAGGCGCGCACAACGCGCTGCTGGACCTGGAAGAACTGGGCGAGGCGGAACTGGACCTGTTCCGCGCCAAATACGAACGCTTGGCCGAACAGGCCCGCGCGCGGCTGGCCAAAGGCGATGTCGATACCGATGTGCCCGAGGCAGAATGACCCGCGGCGCGCAATGTAGGATGGGCAATCTGCCCATCCTTCGCAAAATTAACACTCTTCACGCAATGTTTCAAAAGTCTTAATAGAACCGCTGGATAACATCATATTTTCGTTGATTTCATTCAATAAAATCGAAAATTGACAGCCGTCAATTCATCCGGTTTTCACCCGGTTCACATGACCCATCTTCCGCCCTGGCCGCGCATCGGCCTTCCCGTAAAGGTGGATCGCCGTGTTCTTTTCGCGGACCAGATCGGGCACCCGGTCCACATCATCCCCAATCAGGTTTTCCATCACCACATCACTGTGCCGCCCGCCATCGCCCAGGGGCCAGCCTGCGACCGCGCGGATATGCTGTTCAAACTGGTCCACCGCACAGCCGTTCTGCGTCCAGTGCCCCGAATTATGCACGCGGGGTGCGATTTCATTCACGATCAACCCGTGTGGCGTCACGAACAGCTCCACCCCCATCACCCCCACATACTCCAGCGCGTTCAGGATGCGCGCGGCGATCAGCACCGCATCCGTGCGCTGCCCCGGCGACAGGCGCGCAGGCACGGT
>JAAFHS010000495.1 GCA_013298485.1 Rhodobacterales bacterium | reverse complement strand
GTTCGTCCGGGGCGTTTTGTTTTCCGGCGACATGTCCTATATGGGGCGCTGCAAAGCCCCGAGAATCCCGCAGAGCCCCCCATGACCGCGCCGATCACCCAAGACGTCCTGACCATTCCGCGCAAACTGCCCGAGGGCGGGCCCGTGAACATCATCGGTCTGACACGGGATCAGCTGCGCGCGGCACTTGTGTCTGCGGGGACGCCGGAAAAGCAGGCGAAGATGCGGCTGGGGCAGCTGTGGCAGTGGGTCTATCACTGGGGCGTGCGCGATTTCGCGGCGATGACCAATCTGGCCAAGGATTACCGCGCGCTGCTGGCCGCGCATTTCACGATTGACCTGCCCGAGGTGGTAACCCGCCAGATCAGTGCGGATGGCACGCGCAAGTATCTTGTGCGCATCGCGGGCGGGCATGAGGTTGAGGTGGTCTATATCCCCGAAACGGATCGGGGGACTTTGTGCATCAGCAGTCAGGTCGGCTGCACGCTGACCTGTTCGTTCTGTCATACGGGCACGCAGAAACTGGTGCGCAACCTGACGGCGGGCGAGATTGTGGGCCAGGTGATGCTGGCGCGCGACGATCTGGGCGAATGGCCGGTGCAGGGGGCACCCAAGGACGAGACGCGGCTGATCTCCAATGTCGTGCTGATGGGCATGGGCGAGCCGCTCTATAATTTCGAAAACGTGCGGGATGCGATGAAGATCGTGATGGACGGCGAAGGCATCGCCCTTGGCCGCCGCCGCATCACGCTGTCGACCAGCGGCGTCGTGCCCGAGATTGCGCGGACGGCGACGGAAATCGGCTGCCTGCTCGCGGTGTCGTTCCATGCGACCACGGATGCGGTGCGCGACCAGTTGGTGCCGATCAACAAAAAGTGGAACATCGCGACGCTGCTGGATGCGCTGCGCGACTATCCGGGCCTGTCGAACAGCGAACGCATCACCTTTGAGTATGTGATGCTTGATGGCGTGAACGACAGCAAGGAGGACGCGCATCGTCTGGTGGAGCTGTTGCGCGGCATTCCGGCCAAGGTGAACCTGATCCCGTTCAACGAATGGCCGGGGGCGCCCTACAAACGCTCATCAGGCAACCGCATCCATGCTTTTGCCGACATCATCTATCATGCGGGCTACGCGAGCCCGATCCGCACGCCGCGCGGCGAGGACATTATGGCGGCCTGCGGGCAGTTGAAGTCGGCCACGGAACGCGCGCGGAAATCAAAGGCGGCAATTGCGGCGGAGGCCGGGATTTAGGAATTGTTAAGTATCCTTGCAGAAGACTGCGGGGATGGAATCAATCACACTCAAGCTTTCACCCGACATGATTGCGGCCATCCGGCTGGCTGCTGCAGATGATGATGTGACGACGGGTCAGATCGTGCGAGAGGCGCTGACGCGCGAATTGCGGCGCAGGCAGGTCGCGAAGACGGCTGTCAGGCCGGATGAGCAGCTCGTCGCACCCCTGCGGACGCTCCTCGCGGACGATTTTGCCTATGCCAAAAGCTGGGCTGATCTGCAGGGACGACTAGCGCACAAAGGCTATGTGCTGGCTGAAGCTGGGGGCGGATTGATCCTGCAAGATCAGGCAACGGGCGCACGGATCTGCAAGGGGTCTGATCTTGGTTACGGCTATGCCGCACTGATGCGCAAATTCAGCGCACCTTTCCCGGGTCATGCGCATCGCTGGTTGTTTGACCGTGTCCGTGAAGCGCGCGCCCCCCCGCATTGACCCGGTCTGCGCAACTGCTACTCCTGTCGTCATGCAGTTGCCCGTTCTGTCCAACGCCCTTGCCCGCCGGATTTTCCTGCAGCGTCATGCCTTGGCTGATGCGCCGGTGGGGGCGGCCAAGGGGGATGATCTGCTGGGCCTGATCGACCGGATCGGGTTTGTGCAGGTCGACAGCATCAACACGGTGGAACGCGCGCATCACATGATCCTGTTTGCGCGGCGGCAGGCGTATCGGCCCGCTCACCTGAAGCGGCTGCTGGAGAAAGACCGCTGCCTGTGGGAACACTGGACGCATGACGCCTCAATCCTGCCCGCAACGGTGTTTCCGCATTGGAAGCACCGCTTTGCACAGGATCGCGCGCGTCTGGTGGCGCGCTGGACCGGATGGCAAAGGCATGACTTTGTTGAAAAGTTCGACACCGTCCTGCGCCAGATCGCCGATCACGGCCCGGTTTCTTCATCGGATGTGGGGCTGGGCGAGGCGCGGGGCAAGGGCGGGTGGTGGGACTGGCATCCCTCCAAAGCCGCACTGGAATACCTGTGGCGGGTGGGCGAGATTTCGGTGACCCGGCGCGACAGTTTCCGCAAGGTCTATGACCTGACGGAGCGGGTGCTGCATCCCCATCACTGCGCCCCGGAACCCACACTCGCGGAAAGCACGGATTGGGCGTGTCGCGCAGCGCTTGACCGGATCGGGTTTGGCACGAGCGGCGAGATCGCGGCCTATTGGGGCGGGATCGGGGTGGAGGCGGCAAAGGCGTGGTGCGCCGGGGCGCTGGCGCGGGGTGAGATTGTCGAGGTGCAGGTCGAGGGCGCGGATGGCACCTTGCGGCGGTCTTTTGCATGGCCGGGCATCATGGCCGAGGTGCCGCCGGACCCACCAACAAAGGTGCGCATCCTGTCGCCGTTCGACCCTGCGTTGCGGGATCGCAAGCGGGCGGAGCGGCTGTTCGGGTTTTTCTACCGGATCGAGGTTTTCGTGCCCGAGGCACAGCGGCAATACGGCTACT
>JAAFHS010000494.1 GCA_013298485.1 Rhodobacterales bacterium | reverse complement strand
ACAGGCGGTTTTCGCTTGGCATCGGCCGCGCCGCTTGCAAATGTCAGCCCATCCAACCCCGAAGGTGACACATGGCCATCCCGAACATTCCCCGCACCCCGACACAAGGACCCGCCAGCATGATCATCACCACCACCAACACGATCGAAGGCCACCGGATCACCGCCTACCACGGCATCGTCACGGGCCAGACGATCATGGGGGCCAATATCTTCAAAGACCTGTTTGCCTCGATCCGCGACATCGTCGGCGGCCGCGCCGGGGCCTATGAAAAAGTGCTGCGCGACGCAAGGGATGAGGCGCTGAAGGAACTGGAGGCCGAAGCCCGCGCGCGGGGCGCCAACGCCATCATCGGCGTCGATCTGGACTATGGCGCGGTCGGATCGGGTGAGTCGATGATGATGGTCTCGGCCAGCGGCACGGCGGTGACAATAGAATAAGGCGCTGCCGTTTCCGCAAGATCGGTGACCTCGCACCCCGGCGCGACAAGCGAGGCGTCAGGAAACAATAGATGACTGCTGTGAGGCCATAGCGGAAGCCCATTTTGTTCAATAGCCTATCGTAGATTGACCAGATTCGAATCCTGCTCAAATGGTTCGAAGCAGCCGAAGCTGATTAACGGGAGGAACTTATGATCAAAGAATCTAACACAGCATGGATGACGTAATCAATGAATTGGATCAAATCAATTTTCTCTCGAAAAGCACCAGAGCCTGATGTACATAAAAAGACCCCAGAGCTTGAGAAGGCCTATGAAATGGGTCGCAAAATGTCTGAAGACATGTGCGGGGATCTCGACTCATTCATTTCGCAGCGCTTTTTGGGCTTGAAAGAAAGGTATATTGCTGTGTTTCAAGATGGGTTGAACTCTGCCAAATCCAGCGCAGTTTACTCACCTATAATCGCCGGGAAGCTAGACTTTCAGTTGTTCTGCGAAAATATCGAAAAACTGAAGAGCACCATGACGAAGGAAATAAACGACTACATGGTGGAGTGGAGTGAACATTTTGCTGCGATGGAAATGGAAAGCCACATGAATGAATTGATTGAATACAACGTGAAGAACATCACAGAAGATATATATTTTGCTGGAGTTAGTGTCTTCCTAGATAACGCCGATGAGCTAAAGGACGCTGATGATGCTTGGAGGCAAGCGAACCCGGAGTTGGCCGCCGAACAGCCACTGGACGACACGAAGGAATAAGATAAAACTAAGGATAGCCTAGCCCGCAAAGCAGACCTTTACCGCTTTCAGATCAGGGGGCACTCAGCGAATGGCCTCGTAGGGTGCGCAGTCATGGCGCACCTTCCCCGGCGTCTCCTCCCGATTCGCCCAAACTGGGTAACACGCACAATCTCTCAAAACCACCTCCATGCCATGAAGACGCATTGAAGATCACCAAAATTCCCTCAAACCCACCCTTAACACAGCGTTCTCAACCTCTTACGGCAGCAACCTCGCGGCCAGTTCCGGCAGATCGTCATAATGGTCCAGCAACGCCTCCGGCCCCATCCGCGCCACCCCCGCGCCTTCAGGTCCGAACGTCACCAGCGCCACCGGCACCCCTGCCGCGAGGCCCGTCTTGCGGTCCGTCTCCGTATCCCCCACCAGCATCGACCGCGCCATCACACCCCCCGCCCGCTCCACCGCCAGCCGGTACGGGGCCACATCAGGCTTGCGCACCGGCAGCGTATCCGCCCCCACCAGCGCCCCGAACATCCCCCGTATCCCCAGCCGCGAAACCAGCACCTCCGCCAGCCCCGCAGGCTTGTTGGTGCAGATGGCAAGCGCGTATCCCTGCGCGGCCAGCACGTCCAACGCCTTGATAACACCCGGATAAAGCCGCGTATGCGTATCAATCCCGTCCGCATAGGCGCGCAGCAGCAACGGATACAACCGATCCACCTCCGCCTCGTGCAGCGGCAGCCCCAGCCGCGCATAGCCCGCCCGCAGCATCGCCCGCCCCCCGTGAAACGCCACCAGCGTATCCTGCGGCCCCAGCACATCGCCATGCCCCAGATCCCGGAAACACACATTCGCCGCGGCCAGCAGATCGGCACTCGTATCCGCCAGCGTCCCGTCCAGATCAAAAACCACTGTTCGCATTCTGTAACCATCCGTGAGGGGCCCGCCCCTTGCAGCGCCCCGCTTTCGGGGTAGAAGGTGCGCAGAGGCAAGGAAAGGGGCAAAATGGCCGTCGCATTGATCGTTCTGGCCGCAGGTCAGGGCACAAGGATGAATTCCGACCTGCCCAAGGTCCTCCATATGGTGGGTGCCGCCCCCCTCCTCCACCACGCGTTGACGGCGGGGCAGTCTCTGGACCCCGACCGCATCATCGTCGTGGCCGGGCACGGGGCGGAACAGGTCACGAAATCCGCCCTCGCTTTCGACGACCGCATCACCGTCGTCCTCCAATCCGAACAGTTGGGTACCGCCCATGCCGTGGCCACCGCCGCCCCGCAACTGATTGATTTCACAGGTGATGTCTTCGTCCTTTATGGCGACACCCCCTTCATCCGCCCCGAAACCCTGACCGCTATGCAGGACGCCCGCCGCAGTCACGCCGTCGTGGTTCTGGGCTTTCACGCCGCCGATCCCGGCCGTTATGGCCGCCTTGTCACCACGGGCGACAGCCTCGAAAGAATTGTGGAATTCAAGGATGCAACACCGGAAGAACGCGCCCTAACCCTTTGCAATTCCGGCGTGATCTGTGCCGATGCCACAACCCTTGCTACCCTTGTCGCCGCCGT
>JAAFHS010000493.1 GCA_013298485.1 Rhodobacterales bacterium | reverse complement strand
GCCTGCAGCTCTTCCATCGTCTGTCCGCTGGGGGGCCCGTCGCCCTTGTGATCCAGCAGCTGCTGCGCATAATCACGCGCGACCTGCAATCGCGTCTCATCCGCCGCATAGGCGCGCAACGCGGCGCGCCCCTCAGGCGTCATGGTATTCCACAGCGCCTCCAGCAGCAGGGAAATCTCGGCATCGCTTGTCGCCGTATCCAGCCTTTTTGCCAGATCCGGCACGATCGCCGCCTCGTTCCCGTAGTAGGATGAAAAGACCATCGCCTCGAGTGCGGAATAATAGAAGATGTGCAGCCCGAGGTCCAAGGTGATCTCGGTCTCGGGCACGTCGAGCCAGTTCAGCGCGAGCTTGTGTGTATCTAAGCCCGCCACCGCCATCATGTTCCCCGTCATCATGTACCACGCGTTGTTCACCGTCCGCGGGCTGACCCGCTCCAGCCCTGCAAGGGCGGCAATCGCATCCGGTGAATTGGGGCGGTCCGGATCAAACAGGAACCCTGCCGCGCGGTAGTAGAAAAAGTTGGGATGCCCGTCTTCAACGATGGCCGCCCTGATCTGCGCATGGCCCGCCTCACCCGCCGCATCGAACGGCGCAAAGAACGCCTCAGTGCGCGCATACATCGCGTCATAGCCATCGCGCGGGATGGCCAGCACATCATCCGGAAACACCGCCGCAATCTCAGCCCGGATATCGGCGGGGATGCCTGTGATCGCGGTCTGCGCCGTCTGCTGTGCGATGGCCATTGGCGCGGCAGCAAGACTGGCAAGAACAACGAATGGTGCAAGAATTCTGAAGAACATGGTGATCTCCCAAACTAGTGGTTTGAAACTAGGAAACGGTCACACAGGCAGAGGGTATCAATGGAATTTGGCCGTGTCGTTTCACAGTTTCGTTTGACCCCGCGCGCGTTTACGCGTGACGCTGAATGTGCCGCCTGTTAGGTCGTTCGGCACAACGGGGGCAAGATGACAGCCAGACTGATGATCCAGGGGGCAGGCTCCAATGTCGGCAAATCCATGCTGGTGGCAGGGTTATGCCGCGTCTTCGCGCGTCAAGGCCTGCAGGTGCGTCCGTTCAAGCCGCAGAACATGTCGAACAATGCAGCCGTTGCCGTGGGGGGCGAGATCGGCCGCGCGCAGGCCCTGCAGGCGCGCGCCTGCGGCGTCCAGCCCACCGTCCACATGAACCCGGTGCTGTTGAAACCCGAGTCCGAGACGGGTGCGCAGGTGATCGTGCAGGGCCAGCGGCTGACCACAGTGCGCGCCCGTGACTACGCAAGCCTGAAGCCCGATCTGATGGCCCCCGTACTGGACAGTTTCGCGCGCCTGTGTGCCGAAGCTGACCTCGTGATCGTCGAAGGGGCGGGCAGCCCGGCGGAAGTGAACCTGCGGGCCCATGACATCGCGAATATGGGCTTTGCGCGGGCGGCGGGTGTGCCCGTGATCCTGGTCGGTGATATCGACCGGGGCGGGGTGGTTGCACAGCTGGTGGGCACGCAATCGGTGATTGATCCGGACGATGCGGCGATGATCCGGGGCTTTCTCGTCAACAAATTCCGCGGTGATGTGCGTTTGTTCGATGATGGTTACGATTTTGTCAAAACCCGCACCGGCTGGCCCGGTTTCGGCGTGCTGCCGTGGTTTGCCGACGCGCACCGCCTGCCTGCCGAAGATGCGGCCGACCTGCGCGGATCGCGCGGCAAGGGCGATGTCCTGATCGCTGTGCCGCACTTGTCGCGCATTGCGAATTTCGATGACCTTGATCCCTTGGCGCAGGAGCCGGGCGTGACCGTGCAGATGGTGGGCGCGGGCCACCCCCTGCCGGTGGAGGCTGACCTGGTCATCATCCCCGGCAGCAAGGCCACGATCGCCGATCTGGCCCATTTCCGCGCGCAAGGCTGGGACATCGACCTTGCCGCCGCCCTGCGGCGCGGCGCACATGTGCTGGGCCTGTGCGGCGGCTATCAGATGCTGGGGCGCATAATCGCCGACCCCGACGGCATCGAGGGCGCGCCGGGGCATGTGGCGGGCCTTGCCCTGCTGGACGTCGCAACCACGATGACGCCTGAAAAGCGCGTGACAGAGACGACCGCCACCCATATCGCCTCGGGCACGCCCGTGCGCGGCTATGAGATTCATATCGGTCGCACCATGGGCCCCGATTGCGCACGGCCCCTGTTTGACGTGGCAGGCGCGCCCGAGGGGGCGATCAGCGCATCAGGCCGCGTCATGGGCAGCTATCTGCACGGGATGTTCAGTGCAGATGCCTTCCGCCGCGCCTTCCTCGCCCGCCTTGGTGCCACCCCCGGCAACGCGAGCTATGACGCCACGATAGAGGCCACGCTGGACGCGCTGGCCGATCATCTGGAGGCGCATGTCGATTGCGCAGGCCTGCTTGCGCTTGCCCAAAGGGCATGATGCCCAAGACCTGTCGTCCGCATCAAAGCCGGGGGTTTTCCACCCCCCAAGCCATTGGTTTCTTGAACCAATGGCGAAACAAATGGCTTACCCGGAGGATATTTGCGCAGAAAGGAAGATGCATATCTTAACATCTTCTTCACCAGAACTTGTGCATATCAGCATTGCGGTACAGGCGGGGACGCCGATGACCGCCAGATGGGAAGATGCCCCGCTTGCCCGGGTTTCCCGGCGGCGGGGTATCTGACTTACCACTTTCATCTTCCTTTCTGAAAAAATATCCTCGGGGGTCCGGGGGTGGAAAACCCCCGGTCCTGCATTCACCGTCCACGC
>JAAFHS010000496.1 GCA_013298485.1 Rhodobacterales bacterium | reverse complement strand
AGCGGCCCTTGAGGGCGCGCGCGACATCATCACCGAAGGACTGGCGGAACAGGCGGACCTGTTGGGCCGCCTGCGCGGGCATATGCGGAAAGTGGGGCGGCTTGAGGCGCGCGTGGTGGCGGGGAAAGAGGCGGAGGGGGCGAAGTTTTCGGACTACTTCGCGCATTCCGAACCCTTTGCCAGCGCACCGTCGCACCGGGTGCTGGCGATGCTGCGCGGGCGGAACGAGGGGTTTCTAACGCTCGATCTGGCCGTCGATGCGGATGCGCCGCGGGGTGCGTCCGAAGGCGAGCGCGCCTGCGGGGCGGCCCTGACGGCCGCCAGCCAGGGCGCGGGCGATATCTGGCTGCGCGAGGCGGCGGCCTGGGCGTTCCGGATCAAGATCAAGACCAGCCTGACGCTGGATCTGATGTCCGACCTGCGCGAGGCGGCGGAGGCCGAGGCGATCCGGGTGTTTGCGCGGAACCTGAAGGATCTGCTGCTGGCGGCCCCTGCGGGGGGGCGCGCGACGATGGGCCTTGATCCCGGCATCCGCACAGGCGTGAAGGTCGCGGTGGTGGATGGCACGGGCAAGGTGGTGGCGACATCGACGGTCTATCCGTTTCAGCCCAAGAACGACCTGCGCGGCGCGCAGGTGGAACTGGCAAGGTTGATCCGGGCACATGGGGTGGACCTGATCGCCATCGGCAATGGCACGGCGAGCCGGGAGACGGAAAAGATGGTGGGGGATATCATTGCCGCCCTGCCCACAGGGCCAAAACCGACCAAGGTGATCGTCAGCGAGGCGGGGGCATCGGTCTATTCGGCATCCGAACTGGCGGCAAAGGAATTTCCGGATCTCGATGTGTCGATCCGGGGCGCAGTCAGCATCGCGCGCCGCCTGCAGGACCCGCTTGCCGAGCTGGTCAAGATCGAACCGAAGGCGATTGGCGTGGGGCAGTACCAGCATGATGTCGACCAGTCCCGTCTGGGGCGGTCCCTGGAGGCGGTGGTGGAGGATGCGGTGAACGCCGTGGGGGTCGACCTGAACACGGCCTCGGGTGCGCTGCTGGCGCGGGTGTCGGGTGTGGGGCCGGGGCTGGCGGAAGCGATTGTGGGCTACCGCGATGCGCATGGGGCCTTCGCCTCGCGCCGTGACCTGTTGAAGGTGCCGCGTCTGGGGCCGAAAGTGTTTGAACAAGCGGCAGGGTTCCTGCGGGTGACGGGGGGGCGCGAGCCGCTCGATGCCTCATCCGTGCACCCGGAGGCTTATGACGTGGCGCGCCGGATCGTGGCGGCCTGCGGGCGCGATATCCGGGCGATCATGGCGGATGGCACGGTGCTGAAATCGCTGGAGGCGCGGGATTTCGTGGATGCGCGGTTCGGGCTGCCAACGGTGAAGGATATTCTGGCCGAGCTGGAAAAACCGGGGCGCGACCCGCGCGGGGCGTTCCGGACGGCGACATTTGCGGACGGGGTGGATGATATCCGCGATCTGAAACCGGGGATGAGCCTTGAGGGGACGGTGACGAACGTCGCGGCCTTCGGGGCGTTCGTGGATATCGGCGTGCATCAGGATGGGCTGGTGCATGTAAGCCAGCTGGCCGACCGGTTCGTGAAGGATGCGCATGAGGTGGTGAAGGCGGGCGATGTGGTGCGCGTGCGGGTGGTGGAGGTGGATGTGGTCCGCAAACGCATTGGGCTGACCATGCGCAAGGATAATGCAGAGGTGGTGCCGCGCGAGGTGCGGGCGGTACAGGTGAAAATGCCGGTGCAGAACGCTCCGGGGGCAGGCACCGCTTTTGGCGATGCGCTGCGCGGGGCGTTCAAGCGGGAGTGATGGCAGAAAGATGGGGGCTGTCTGCCCCCAGGCCGCTGCGTGCCGCAGCGCCCTCCCCCGAGGATAGTTTTGAACAGAGGAAGATGTCAGGCCAGGCGGGGTGCGCGGGCCCAGAAGCGCCACATCAGGCTGATGGCAGCGACCATCAGACCGATGACAAGCCCGCCCCAGACGCCCTTGCCGCCATACCCCCAGTGCAGGCCCAGAAGCCAGCCCGCAGGGATGCCGATGCACCAGTAGCTGATGGCGGCAATCACCATCGGCACACGCGTATCGCGCAGGCCGCGCAGCAGGCCCATCGCCATGACCTGCCCCGCATCGACGATCTGGAAGATGGCCGCCACCGCCAGCAGGCCCGTGCCATAGGCGATGATGGCGGGCGTCTCGGCCTGGCCCGCATCCAGAAACAGCGCGATCAGCGGGGCGGGGATCATGAGGAACAGGGCAATCACGATCACCCCGACGCAGGCAGAGAGCGCCAGTGCGGCCTTGGCCCCATCGCGCAACCCGCGCGCATCGCCTGCGCCATCGGCGCGGCCAGCGCGGATCGTGGCGGCATTGGCAAGGCCCATATGCATCATGAAGCACAGGCTCACCACCTCCATCGCGATGCCGTGGGCGGCGAGTTCGACCTTGCCGATCGTGCCGATCATCATCGCAGTGGCGACGAACAGCCCGGCCTCGGCCAGCCCCTGCACACCGATGGGCCAGCCAAGGCGAAACACCTGCCGCAAGGCCACGGGGTCTGCACGCCAGAACCGCTGCCAGATGCGGAAACGGGCGGGACCCGCGTGCAGATGGGCATAAAGGCCCATCAGCAGCAGGGCCGCCCCTTGTGTGGCCAGCGTGGCGATGGCCGCGCCCTGCACACCCAGTTCCGGCGCACCCCAGTTGCCGAAGATCAGCGCGTAATTGCCA
>JAAFHS010000492.1 GCA_013298485.1 Rhodobacterales bacterium | reverse complement strand
GCACGACGGTCGGGGAATACGCCTTCGTCGGCGCAGGCAGCGTCATCAACCGGGATGTGCCGGACCACGCGCTGATGGTGGGCGTGCCGGCGCGGCGGATCGGGTGGATGAGTCGGAATGGCGAGCGACTGGGGCTGGCGGTGCGCGGCGAGGGTGAGGCGACGTGTCCGGCGACGGGGGAGCGGTATCGGCTCAGCGGCGATGTCGTGACTCTCGTGGATCAATTTACTCAAAAGGGTATCCATGTACATCAGTAAAGTGCATCTCAAGAATATCCGGGGGTTCAGGGATCTTGAATTCTCTTTTGATAGAGGGAACGGCACGTACGCAGGATGGACTGTTCTTACAGGCGACAATGGATCAGGAAAAAGCACACTCTTAAAAGCCATCGCAATTGCTTTGACGGGAACGGATACAGCGCGAGCACTTCAACCCAGCTTCCATCGCTGGATAAGCGAGGGAGAAATTGAGGCAGGGATTGAACTGGAAATAGTTAATCATGTCAGGGATGATTACTACACTGATGGAGGAAGAACCCCTATATCAGGTCGATTTCCAGTCAACATAGAGCTAACAAAAGGTGCCAAAGAGCCCGTCCTGCAAGCAAAAAAATCAACAAATAACACTCGCCCGACCAACAAAACAATCGCCGAAAGATCAATTTGGTCACCAGAAGCAAAAGGGTGGTTTTCGTGCGGCTATGGGCCATTCCGCCGTGTATTTGGCGCATCACCGGTCGCCATGCGCCAGATGGTGGCGCCAACAACGGAGCGATTTGTGACCATGTTTCAAGAGGCAGCTTCGCTTGAAGAGGTTGACCAGTGGCTGCGCAGTCTTAGTCACAAAAAACTCGAAAACCGCCCAGAAGAGACGAAGCAACTAGAATTATTAATCGAGATGCTCGGCGATAACTTGTTGCCTAACCAAATATCCATCGACCGCGTCGATTCAGATGGCCTTTGGCTGAAAGACAGGCAAGGGCTAGATCTAGCATGGGGTGACATGAGCGACGGTTACAGAGCCGCTCTAGCATTACTTGCAGACATCATCCGTCACCTGATAGGAACTTTTGGAATCGAGCAATTCTCACAGAAAAATGACTCCGGGAAAATATTTGTTCAGCGCAGTGGCGTGGTTTTAATTGATGAAATCGATGCTCACCTCCATCCCGAATGGCAACGTGAAATTGGCTTCTGGCTCAAAGATCACTTCCCGAACATCCAGTTCATCGTCACCAGCCACAGCCCGCTGATCTGCCAAGCGGCCGACGCGAATGGATTGTTTGTTCTACCGGAGCCGGGTAGCGGCAATGCACCACGCGCACTTTCCAGCGAAGAGCGACAGCGCATCATTTCCTCGACACCGGACACCATTCTCAGGTCGCCTGCTTTCGGGCTGCAGAACACCCGATCAGAACCGGCGGTGCAAGCTCAGGCCAAGTATTCAAAACTCAAGGCCAAGCAGCGTGCAGGTGCAAAACTATCCCCCGATGAACAAGGGCAACTCACACAACTCAGCCTGTTCATTCCACCCGAAAAGGAGTCCTGAAAAGTGCGGCAGATGGTGCGAAAGCCTTTGCCGAAAAAAGCGGCAGATTATCTGAAGGGCAAACAGGCGCTGATCGATGGCGGGGAACGGACGGACATCGAAAATCTGTGGAAAGCAGCACGAGCCACTAAATCCATAGGCGAGGTTCTGCGCGCACTCCACACCATGTGCGGCCCACGTGAGCGTTGCATGTACTGCCTCGACTCGCATGGCTGCGACATCGAACACTTTCGACCGAAAGCAGCCTATCCGGGACACGCTTTCCAATGGCCCAATTTGTTGCTGTGCTGCACGGAGTGCGGACGTTTCAAAGGCGACCGTTTCCCGACCAATGCTCACGATCAGGCACTGCTGATCGATCCGACGCACGAGAATCCTTGGGACCATCTGGACTTCGACCCCGAGACCGGCAACCTCGTGGCCCGCTTCGATCTGATCGCCGACGACTGGTCGATCAAGGGCACCCAGACCGTCGAAACCCTTCAACTTGACCGCCGGGAAGCCTTGCGGGTGGTCTATCAAACCACGTTCAGGCGCTTGGCTCGCATCCTGCGCGATGCACTCGATCACCCGGCTGGCTGGCCAGTGGGCACCCTGTGCGAGCGGCTGAAAGAGACTGATGACCACGGCCTGCTGCCCTGGTGCTTCGGCGACATCGGCCGAACCGTCGAGCCTTTCTGCACACTGCGGGCTCATGACCCTGAAACGTGGGCCGCTTGCGAAGCGGCACTGCGCTGACCTGAAGCGATCACATCACAGTCTCTGGAACACACCATGCAACTCGACGCCATCTACGACCAAGGCCGGCTGGAATTCCCATCGCCCATCAGCTTCGCACATGAACGGTTCGCAGTACGGGTGGACATCCCCGAACGCGAGGTCGTCACACCTGCGTCCAGCGAGCCTCTGGGAACTTACGCCCAAGCCTTGGCCGATCGCCTGGACGCCGTGCGGCGTCGCCCGCTGCCGGACGCCGCCAGCCAGCCGACGCTGAGCGATGAAACGGACGAGCGCATCGACGCCTGGGCTGGTCACAGATCTTAGGGCCATAGATACGCTGAAAGCATTGCTCTCGTTTGGACACAACCCACTCCATGCACTTCATCGACCTCAAGGCCCAATACGCCACCCTCAAGACCGACATCGACGCCGCGATCCACCGCGTCCTCGACCACGGCCAGTACATCATGGGCCCCGAGGTACGCCAGCTCGAAGCCGCCCT
>JAAFHS010000491.1 GCA_013298485.1 Rhodobacterales bacterium | reverse complement strand
GCCGGCACCAAGGATACCGACGGTTTTGACGGTCTGATCCGGGGCGGCGGGGCGGTTCGCGCCTTTTTCCAAGGCTTCCTTGTTGATGAACAGGCTGCGGATCATGGCACCG
The DNA here is from genome assembly GCA_013298485.1 of Rhodobacterales bacterium. Taxonomy (GTDB): domain Bacteria; phylum Pseudomonadota; class Alphaproteobacteria; order Rhodobacterales; family Rhodobacteraceae; genus JAAFHS01. The sequence continues at coordinate 2,660 of JAAFHS010000491.1, read as the reverse complement.
GATGACGGGTTCATCAGGACAGAGGTGAACCAGCGCGCCTCGATCTTCAACGCCACGTCAAAGGGGACCATTGCGCCTTCATAGACGGCGGACAGCAGCGCCTTGGCGGCGGGGTAGACGCCATAGGTTTTGGCATGGACCATGGCACCTGCGCCGACAAAGGTCTGGAAACCTGCAGGGGTATAGGGCGTCCCACCCGGCATCTTATAGCCCTTGGCATCCCAGGGTTTGACAAGATCAGCCTCGGTCGCGGCCAGCACCCATTCTTTCGCACGTTTCAGCAGGTCTTCGGCGGGCACGACTTCGTCGATGATGCCTGCGGATTTGGCGCCCTTGGGGTCGGAAAGCTTGCCTTCCAGCAGGAAGGGGGCGGCCATCATGGCCCCCATCTTGCGCACAAGGCGGGTGGTGCCGCCTGCGCCGGGGAAGATGCCAACCATGATTTCTGGCAGGCCGATCTTGGCGCGGGGGTTGTCGGCGGCGATGATGCGGTGGCAGGACAGCGGCAGTTCAAGGCCGATGCCAAGGGCAGTGCCGGGCAGGGCCGCGACAATGGGTTTGCCGCCTTTCAGCGTCTTGGGGTCCATCCCCGCGCGTTCGATCTTGCGCAGGATGCGGTGGATATCCATGACGCCGCCGAAGACGGTGCCAGCCCCACCTTCCTTCATCCGGGCGATGATGTTCAAATCCATCCCGCCTGCGAAATCCTTTTTACCGGAAGTCAGGATCACGCCTTTGGTGGCTGGGTCGGCGAGGGCGCGGTCGATGAGGGCATCAAGGTCCTTGAAGCCCTGCTCGCTCATCACGTTCATGGATTTGCCTGCCACGTCCCAGGTGATGGTGGCGACGCCGTCGGCATCAAGGCTATGGGTGAAATCGGTCATGGGATGGTCCTTTCAGAATGGCGTGAGGCCGCGCCCGGTGGGGACCGGGGCGGCGGGAACAGGGGATGGATATGGCGTTAGGCCGTCTTGCGCCGGGGCACTGCCTTCGCGGCGCGCGCAGGGATGGTGTTGGTGCAGGCGATCATTTCGATCTGCACCTGGTCGTCCTGCAGGCGGCAATAATAGATCGTGCGTTCGCGCACCGGTATCTGCGTGTCGCTGGCGCGGAAGCACCAGTCCATCCAGACGCGGAACCGGCCCCTGCGGGGCAGTTCCATGGCGGCAAGCTCTGCCGAAGGCCGGGTCTGGCCGCGTGCGGATGCGCCGTCGAGATAGGCCGTGAAAACCCGTGTCAGATCGTGATGCGTGTGGCAGAGCAGCAGCCGGTTGCCGGCCTGCACTGGCAGGGGAAAGCGGTAATGTTCGCACAGCGCAGCCTGCCCATCCGCGTGAAACAGCGCGGTGAACTTTGTCGTCAGGTCTGAGACGGAACGCTGCATCTGGTGATACCATCCCCGGTCCGGGCCGTAGTGTTGCAGGACTGGTGCTGAATCGTGGTTTTTTTAGGGCGACAGAAACCGTTGCGGCACCCATACCTCCATGCGCCCCAGGAGGGTTTGGCGTCATCATGCTGCGGCCCCCGGGTCAATGGATCGGCCATCGGGGCGGGCGTAGGTGCGGGCCAGGCCGTTTTTCGTGGTGACAAGGTCATGATCGGGATAGTGGATGCGGTCGGTGTCATGGCGCGTGCCGATGACGAGATAGCGCACGGGCTGGCCGCTGCGGTTTGCCAGACAATGGGCCATGGGCAGGCCTGCGGGCCAGCAGGCGACATCGCCGGGGGTAAGGATGGTCTCAGTGTCTTCGATCAGCGTGGGGGTGCCGGAGAGGACATAGATCATCTCATCCTCGGTTTCGTGCCAGTGCCGGAAACCGGACCGCGAACCGGGCGGCAGGGTTTCGATGAAGGCCCCGAACTGCGACAGGCCGCCGGGGTCGGAGAGCAGCTGAGTGGCATAGGGGCCAAGGCCGCCGCCAAGGATCGGATGGGGGGTGTCATCGGCGGTGATGGGGGGTTGATCGGCACGGCGGATGATACGCTGGCCGGGATGGGCGGGATCAAAGGGCGTGCCCCAGACGGGCGGCAGGTTCAATAGTTCGGGTGGCAGGTCACGGGAGCGTTCGACGCCGCCACCGGCATTGAACACGGCCCATGTGGTGGCGGTGTTCACCTGCCGCGATCCGCTGTCGGGATAGGTGCAGATATCGCCCGCCACACGGGTGCCGATGACCAGATAGGTGCAGGGCGCATCCGTGCGGTTGGTCAGGTGATGCGCATCGGGGCAGCCGTGCGGCCAGCAGGCGGCATCGCCGGGGGTCAGGATATGTTCGCCACCATCGTCGATCAGGGTGGCTGTGCCCTGTAACATGAACAGAAGTTCATCTTCGCTGTCATGCCAGTGCCGGCTGGATGAAAAGCCCCCGGGTGCCAGTGTGTCGATATTCGCCCCGAACTGCGTCAGCCCGCCCGCCGGTGACAGGAACAGGACAAGGCCGCCGTTCCCGCCGTCTTCGCGCGGTATCAGGGCGGGGTCGAGCCTCATCGTGGACCCGTCCAATCGGTGCCGTCCTTGTACATGAAATGCGCGCGGCCTTTTTCACCCGGGGTCAGTTCCACCTTCAGATCGATGTCGGAATAGGTGGCCACTTCATGCGGGGCTTTTGTCCCAACCACCAGAAACCGTGCCTCGGCATCTGTGTGGTTGATGAAGCAAT
>JAAFHS010000490.1 GCA_013298485.1 Rhodobacterales bacterium | reverse complement strand
GGGAAGTGAAAGTCCTGGATGGTGCTGGGTCGGTGCAAAGCCGGTCCGCCGCGGTGGGGCAGGCGCTGGCTCTGGGCCCCGATGGCATTGTGATCAACGGCTTTGACGCGGCCGAACAACAGGCGGCGCTTGAAGGCGTCACGGCGGCTGGCATCCCCATGGTGTCCTGGCATTCCGGGCCGAAGATTGGCTGCGATGCGCCAGGCGGCATCTTTGCCAACGTATCGACAGACGCGATGGATGTGTCGATCAAGGCGGCGGAATGGGCCTTGCAGGATGCTGGCGGCAAGCCCGGTGTCGTGATCTTTACCGACAGCACCTACACGATCGCCATCCTGAAAGCCGCCAAGATGAAAGAAGTCATCGAGGCTGCTGGCGGCACCGTTCTGCAATGGGTCGATACACCGATTGCCGAGACGTCGACCCGGATGGGCCCGCTGACGACCGCGCTTCTGCAGCAGCATGGTGCGGCATGGACACATTCGCTGGCGATCAATGACCTCTACTTCGATTTCATGGGGCCGTCGCTTGCGGCCGCAGGGATCGACGGCAACGGCAGCCCGAAGGCCGGATCGGCAGGTGACGGCTCCGAGGCCGCCTTCCAGCGCATCCGCACCGGCCAGTATCAGGCCGTGACGGTGGCGGAACCCCTGAACCTGCAGGGCTGGCAATTGGTGGACGAGCTGAACCGCGCGATGCAGGGTGAGGCGTGCTCGGGCTATATCACCGCGCCCGCACTGGTCACGGAAGAGGGCCTTGCGAATACCGAAGGAAACACCTTCGATCCGCAGAACGGCTACCGCGAGGCCTATGCCGCGATCTGGGGCAGATAAGCCGCGGCCACCAAATGGATGTGGCAGGGCGATGCCCTGGCACATCCGCAAATCCTGCAGAAAAGGATCCGGCTGGTAACGGCATATTCAGGACTGTCGCACTACCCATGCTTTTGCCAACTTCGCCTAGGCCATCCAGATCGTGGGGTCCGCCATCAGCGATCCCAGCGTTGTAGCCGCGATTGTAAGGGTCTAGGCTCAGGACCCACTAAGTTGCTTGCCGGAGCGAGGTTTCACTGACTCACTGGTTGCATCAAAGGAGGTGCTTCCATGATCCAACCATTCCTATTGAGCGATGCGCAGATGGCGCGGATTTCGCCGTTTTTTCCGTTGTCCCATGGCAAACCGCGCGGTGATGATTGGCCTGCAGCCTGTTCCTCGCCGCAGGCCAGGTCAGCGACTACACCGGAGCTGCGGCCCTGTTGGCGACGATGCCGCCCGCAAAGGCGCTCCTGGCCGACCGGGGCTACGACGCAGACTGGCTGCGCAGCGCGCTGGCAGAACGTCAGATCGAGGCCTGCATCCCGTCGAAGTCCAGCAGGAAAATCCAGATACCCCACGACAAGGCGCGCTACCGGAAGCACCACAGGATTGAGAACATGTTCGGCAAACTCAAGGACTGGCGACTTATCCACACGCGCTACGACAGATGCGCAGACGGCTTCATGTCCGCAATCGCCATCGCAGTCACCGTCATCTTCTGGTCATAAAGAGTGAGTCCTGAGCCTAGTTGTACCCGATGCAGCCGTCCTATTGCCAATCGGCCCGACACTGCTCTTTGCGGCGACGCCTACGTTAGGGACGATGCAGAGGATTTCAGCACACAGGCGTCGACAACTGGCGAAGGAGATGAACAAAATCAATGTAATGCACGCAGTCAAGTTCGTCTTCGGGGCAGATGAAACAGCAAGAAAACTCATTCAGAAACACTTTGCCACCCGGCGGCACTCCACGCATATGGAACGCCTTACTTCAATACGAGGACTTACCATTCCTGCTGACGAAAGCCGTCTGAAGGCGACACAGCTGGAGGGTTTGCTGACGTCTCGAAAAAGGATGATTAGCTGTCACCGCTCCCCCCCTCACTCCCCCCGTGGAAAGCGCTTCCCTTCCTCCAGCACATTCAAATCCATGTGGTTCCGCATATACCGCTCCGACGCCGCCCGGAGCGGCTGGTGGTCCCAGGGGTAGTAGGCACCGTTGCGCAGGGCTTCGTAGACTACCCAGCGGCGGGCTTGGGACGCGCGGACGTCGGCGTCGTATTGGGGGATGTTCCAGCGGGCTTGGGCTTCGGCGTGGAAGCGGGCGAGCGTTGCGGCATGGGCGGGGTCAGGGGCGAGGTTCGTCTCCTCATCCGGGTCGTCGGCCAGATTGAACAGCATGTCGGGGTCGGCGGGGCAGTGGATGTATTTCCAATCCCCCTGCCGCAGGGCGATCATCGGGCTGATGGTGCCTTCGGCCGCGTATTCCATGGCGACGGGCGTCGTGCGGGGGGTGCCTTTCGCCAAGGGGACGAGGCTTTCGCCATCGGTCCAGGGCATCACCTCGGCCATGGAGATACCCGCGAGATCGCAAAGGGTGGGGGTGACGTCGATGGTGCTGACGGGGGTGGTGATGTTTTGCGAGGGCAGGCCGGGGGCGGCGATCATCAGGGGGACGCGGGCGGCGCCTTCGAAGAAGTTCATCTTGAACCAGAGGCCGCGGCGACCGAGCATTTCGCCATGGTCGGAGACGAAGAGGATGATCGCCTGTTGCCGCGTGGCATCAAGGGTGGCGAGGAGTTCGCCGATCTTGTCATCAATATAGCTGATATTGGCGAAATAGCCTTGGCGCGCGCGGCGGATATGGGTGGGCGTCACCTCGGGGCCCCGCCAGTCGCAGGCATCCATCAGGCGTTGCGAATGGGGGTCCATGTCGGCATAGGCCAACGGGGTGGGCGGTTC
>JAAFHS010000049.1 GCA_013298485.1 Rhodobacterales bacterium | reverse complement strand
CGGCCGAGGCCATCAGACGCGGCACGGTCAGGGGATGCACCCGGTTTTTCCCTTCGCCATAGACCGCGCGGTAATTGTCATCGATGGTGCCAAGGCCCCCCGCCGCTGTCCCCATGATGACGCCCGCACGCGATCCGTCGCCAAATGCCACGCCGCTTTGCGCCACCGCCTTGCGCGCCGCCACCAGCGTGAACTGGGTGAACCGGTCATAAAGGCTCAGATCACGGCCAAAGACGCCTTCGTCCCAATCCCGGACCTGGCCCCCGATCTGCACCCCCAGCCGGTCCAGATCACGCAACGCCAGTGGGCCTATGCCGCAGCGCCCTTGCCGGAACGCATCCCACGTGCCTGCGACATCGCGGGCAAGGGCGTTGACCGTGCCCGCCCCCGTGATCGCGACACGCCGCATCCGCCCTCAGGCCGCCGTGCGGGCAATCAGCCCTTCGACCGCCGCCACGATGGAGCCCACGGTCGAGATGTCAAACGCCGCCCGCCCCGGTTCATTCGCATTGAAGGGGACCGATACATCAAACGCCTCTTCAATCGCAAAAATCGCCTCGACCAGCGCCAGACTGTCCACACCCAGATCGGCAAGCCGCGCATCCAGCGTCACATCCGCCACATCCAGCATCGCCTGTTCCGCGATGATCGCTCTGATTTTCCCGCTGATGTCCATCATGCCAACCCTTGTCGCCGCCCTGCGCCGGATTTAGTCATTCTGTTGTAACTTTGAAATGACCTTCTCCAATTCCGCGACCCTTTGCGCCAGACGCGGCAACCGCCGCAGCGCTTTGTGCATCTCGATGCTGGTTTCCATCTTCGCCGCAGGATAGCCCAGCACCGCGCGCCCGGCCGGCACGCTGGTCAGGATTTTCGTCCCCCCGCCTGCGATCACATCATCCCCCACAAACAGATTGTCGCCGACGCCGACCTGCCCGCCCATCACCACGCGGTCCCCGATCCGGGTGGACCCTGCGATGCCGACAAGTGCTGCAAACAGACAGTCGCGCCCCACTTCGACATTATGCGCGATATGGACAAGGTTATCGATCTTGCACCCGTCGCCCACCACGGTATCGCGGATCGTGCCCCGGTCGATGCAGGCATTGGCCCCCAGTTCGACGTCATCGCCGATGACGACAGACCCCAGCGAATGAATGCGCGTCCAGCTTTGCGCGCGAATCGCATCGCGTGTGCCCAGGGTTTCGCGGATCTCCTCCACCCCTGACTTTTCCGGCGTCACGAAGGAAAGACCATCCGCCCCCACCACCGCCCCCGGCTGGCAGATAAAGCGCGCGCCGATCACCACGCGCGCACCAATACGTGCGCCTTGGCATATCAGCGCATCATCGCCGATCATCGCACCCTCTGCGATGCTGACATGGCTTGCGATGCGCGCGCGCGCCCCGATCACGACGCCTGCGCCGATCACCACGAAAGGCCCGATGGCCGCACCCTCCCCGATCCGCGCTGTTGCATCGACAACCGCACTGGTGTGGATGCCTGCCGCAATCGCCGGACCCGCATCCATCAGCCGCGACAATCCTGCCATCGCCAGCCGTCCGCGCGGCGCGAAAATCGCAGCCTTCAGCCCCAGCCCCTGCCAATCCGCCCCCGGCCACAGCAGTGCGGCCCGCGCCCCACCCCGCGCCAGCCCTTCGGCATAGGCGGGCGACATGGCCAGCGCCAGATGATCCGACCCCGCCATCGCAGGCTCGGCCGCACCCGTGACCGTCAGGTCAAGATCACCTGCCGCCTCTGCCCCCAGGGCCGTCGCAATATCGCGGATTGTATGTCGCATGGCATCACCTCGTGGATGCCCGCAGTTCTAAAGCGGTTTGCCACCAATGTGAATCACATTGGTGGCAAGCTATCGCGGGATGGGGTTTGGTGGAAACGGCTGTGCCAGTCCTGGCAGATTTGTCCCGCGACAAATCTGCCCGCGCCTGCCTGCCCCCGGCAGGCGCGAAACCGCGCCAGCCCAGGCAGTCGCGGGCAGATTAGAGAGAATAGTCTGCTGCCCCCCGCCCCTTGCCCAACGGCGTCCCGCCTTATGGGCAATGAAACCGATGGAACGTCCACTGGACGTTCCATCAGACGGTTTCGAAGGTGCAACTGTCAAACGGAGCGTAGTTCGTTTCCGTCAAACCCCATCCCGCTTTAGAACACGGACCGGCGGGAGTGTTGCGTTTTGCGTTTGACCGGGTGAACCCGATCAACAGCAAAACGCATTAGCCCTGAACACCCATCATGGCCACCCCGGCCGCACCAAGCGCTGTCCAGATATCCGCGTCGCGGCCATAGACATCGCGCCGATAGCCCATCTGCCCCTTGGCCCCCGGCCAGGCCGTGAAATACACCAGATGCACGGGCACGGGCACGTCCAGGCGCACCGTCGTTTCATTGCCGCCATTCAGCGCACGCGCGAATGTGCCCTGCGGATCATCGGTCTGCGCCGCCAGCAGTGCATAGGCAAAATCAAACGGCGATCCCAGCCGCACGCAGCCATGGCTATAGGCCCGCACTTCCTGGGCGAACAGATCCTTTGACGGCGTGTCGTGCAGATAGATGTTGTACGGGTTAGGGAACATGAACTTCACCAGTCCCAGTGCATTCCCGTCCGATGGCGCCTGGCGCAGCCCGAACGGAAAGGTCCGCGCCGAATAGGCCGCAAAATTCACCGCCCCGCGCGGCACCACGCGGCCATTGCGGTCCACCACGCTCAGATGCCCCACGGCATTGGGGTTGCGCTGCAAGAGCGGCAGATATTCGTTCACCGTGATCGACCGCGGCACCGACCATGACGGGTTCACCACCATGTATTCCATCATGTCCGAGAATTCGGGCGTGTGCCGGCCGTCCTCATCCTTGCCGATCACCGCGCGTGTGCTGAAGGTCACGCGCCCGTGGTCCACGATCCGTGCCGTGAAATCCGGCAGGTTGACCCAGATGTGCCGCGCCCCGCGCGGTGTATCGCCGATCCAGCGCAGCCGCTCCAGTGCCACCAGCACCGATTGCAGCCGCACCTCCGGCCCCACGTTTAGCGCGGCCATCGTGCCGATGCCCGCCACCCCGTCCGCCGTCAGCCCATGGTCGATCTGAAAGCGCTGCACCGCGCGGGTGATGTCGGCGTCATAAAGGGCCGTGACCGACCGGCGCAGATAGCCCATGGCCATCAGCCGGTCGCGCAGCGCCACAACGACAGGCCCTGTCTCGCCCGGCGACAGCTTTTCTGCATCAACCGTGCCCCCCCAGCCGCCCGCGGCGATCAGGCCCTGCAGACGCAGTCGTTCCTTCATCAGCTGCGCATATTCCGGCGCATCCGGCGCCAGGTCGCGCAGAAACCGCTCCGGTGCGGGCGCTGCCAGAAACGCCGCCAGCATGGCCCCTGGATCGAACGCATCCCGTTCGATGACGATGGTCGCATCAATCGCCCGGGGCGAGATCACGCCCATTTTCATGTCATGCATGTAGGTCAGCAGGGCGCGCGTCATCATCACGTCGACCCGCCCGCGATCACCTTCGGTGGTCGCCGCGCGAAAGGCACTGGCAAGGGCCACCGGATCATAGGACGCGACCGGCAATCCATGATCGCCGGCCCCCGCCAACACCGTCAGCAGCGCCTGCCGGCGCGCGGCATCCGCAGCCCCCGTCCAGATCGGCGTGTAACCCCGCGCCGCATAAATCGCGGCAATATCTTCGTCTTCTGCCGCTGTGATCGCAACAGACTGGCTGAAAGGCGTGATCTGGGTCTGCGCGGTTGCAGCGCTGGCACAGCCGCCAACCAGGACCACCGACACCATGAATTGGAAAGCCCGTGTCTTGCCTCGCCAGGCAGCCAAGTCGAACATCAGAACCTCAGATCGCAATGCAATGAAATTTATCTACCATATTTTGGTCAATTCCCCGCATAAGTCCATGGGCCACACACCGCCTGTTGCAACCGTTGCACGGCAGTCACGCTCACAGTTTCGTGTAGATAACGCCGGCGCCGCCACGGTGTTGCCACAGTGTCACCGTCTTTCTGCCTGAAACAATCTTGACGTCCACGTCATTCAGCAAAAATTTGCCGATTGCTGCGTTACTGCGGGCTGCAGGGCAATCTTTGCTTGGGCTTCGAATCCATGTGTGCCATAACGCATGCACTCGGGGACGAGACAAGTAAGGCTGTCGGCACAGACGGCAAAAAGACCAGACAACGGGACAGGCGCGTAGAAATGACGACTGAAACCAAGACGGGCATCTCGCGGCGTGGGCTGCTTGGTGCATTCGCCGCAACCATGGTTGTTGCAGCCCCCACCTACTCCAATGCCTTCGGTTTCCTGCGCGGTGCGGGTGATATCCGCCGCATCCGGATGTATTCGGGCCGCACGGGGGAAAGCCTTGACACAATCTACTGGCTGGATGGTGACTACATTCCCGAAGTGTTCAAGGAAATCAATCACTTCATGCGTGATTGGCGATCAGGTGATGTCGTCACCATGGATGCGCGCACCGTGGATATCATGGCCGCCTCGCACCGTCTGATGGATGTCTCTGAACCCTACATGCTGCTCTCGGGTTATCGCAGCCCCGCCACCAATGCCATGCTGCGTGCCCAATCATCGGGTGTGGCCCGCAATTCGCTGCACATGAAAGGCCAGGCCGCCGATCTGCGGCTTGAGTCGCGGTCCGTCGGGCAGATGGCCCGTGCGGCTGCAACCTGCAATGCAGGCGGCGTCGGGCGGTATTCGCGGTCGAACTTCGTCCATATGGATTGCGGCCCGGTCCGCAGCTGGGGCGGCTAAAACCGATCAGACTTTAACGATGATTGCGTTGAAAGGGCACCTGATCGGGTGCCCTCATTGTTTCTGGTCGGCGCATAATGCGATGGCCGCAGATGCAGATGTCGCCCTTGGGTCGACATCGCAAAATCACCTAAAATGCTGATCAAAAAAGAAGACCCGGAAATGGATCCCGGTCAATCCGGCGTCATGCCTCCGTAACCGCCCGCCCCTTATAGCCCATCGCGACCACGAACTTCTCCGAACTGTCCGCCCGGCTTGCCCCCGGTTTCACATTCGCCACTTTCCGGAAGTTCCGCTTCAGCAGCGTCTGCAACTCATTCTCCGCCCCCCCCGCCAGCACCTTGGCCACGAACGTGCCCCCCTCTTCCAGCACATCGAACGCGAAATACGCCGCCGCCTCGCACAGTGCGATGATGCGCAGATGGTCCGTGCCCTTATGCCCTGACGCCGCCGCCGCCATATCCGACATCACCACATCCGCATTCCCGCCAAGCCAGCCCTTGACCAGCCCGTCTGCCTCATCGCTCAGAAAATCCAGAACATGGATCTCCGCCCCCGCAATCGGTTCCACCTGCTGCAGATCTACGCCCAGCACCCGCCCGACCGGCTTTTTTGCGCTCTCCCCCAGGGCATTCACCCGCGTCACCGCAATCTGACACCACCCCCCCGGCGCACAGCCAAGGTCAACCACCCGCGCCCCCGGTTTCAGAAAGCCGTATTTGTCATCCAGTTCCGATATCTTGTAGGCCGCCCTGCCCCGGTAGCCTTCCTTCTTCGCCCGGATCACGTAAGGGTCGTTCAACTGCCGCTCTAGCCACAGCGTGGATGACAGTTTGCGCCCCTTGGCGGTTTTCACCCGCACCCGCAGCTCGCGCTGCCCGCGCCCCGATGTCGCCTTTTCTGCCGGTGGTTTGGTCACGAATACGGTCCTTCTGCCAGGACGCCATCCGCACTCATCTGCGCATACAGCAATCCTTCCCGCAGGCCCCGGTCCGCGACCGACAGCCTGTCGGTGGGCCATATCCGCATCAGCGCCTGAAGGATAGCCGCCCCCGACATGATCAGCGAATGCCGGTCGCGCCCGATGCGCGGATCGGTCCTGCGCCCTTCGGGTCCCAGCGACAGGTATTCGCGGATCACGAAATCAATCTGATCAGAGGTCATCTCCAGCCCGTCCACCTTGGCCCGGTCATAGCGTTTCAGCCCCAGAAAGCTTGCCGCCACCGTCGTGACCGTGCCGCTGGTGCCGATGATCTGAAAACCTTCACGCGGGTTCTGCGCATTATAGGGCGAAAAACTCGCCAGATTCTCTTCGAAAAACCAGCTCATCAGCGCGAATCGCGCCGCGTCATCTTCCACATCCGCGAACTGATCCTTCAGCGTCGCCACACCCAGGGGCACCGAAATCCAGTCCACCACCCGGGCGCCGTCCTCGCCATGAAACCCGCTGTGCAGCCGCATGATCGCCCGCGCCCTGAATTCCGGCGCCACCGATGACAGATCGATCCACACCAGTTCGGTCGATCCGCCTCCGATATCCACCACCAGCAACTGTTCCGTGCGCGGGTTCACCAGCGGCGCGCAGGAAATCACCGCCAGCCGCGCCTCTTCCTCGGGCTGGATGATCTCCAGCGAAAGCCCCGTTTCACGGCGCACCTGGCGGATGAATTCCTTGGCATTCTTCGCCCGCCTGCAGGCTTCGGTCGCGACCAGCCGCATGCGCTGCAGGCCATGGGTTTCGATCTTTTTCTGGCAGACGCGCAGCGCCTGAATGGTCCGCCCCATCGATGCGCGCGACAACCGCCCCGATGCCTCCAGACCCACGCCCAGCTGTACCGTCTTGGAAAAGCTGTCAACGACATCAAACTGACTGCCCCGTGGCCGGGCAATCAGCATGCGGCAACTGTTCGTGCCAAGGTCAAGCGCCGCATAAAGCTGCGCTGACGGTTCTGTTTGGGGCGTGGACGGCTCAACCGAAGGCGCGACTTCCGGGATCGCGTCCTTACCCCGGGGACGCTCGGGCGTCATGGTGCGCCCTCCAACTCTGGTTACCTTCAAGCTAGCCCCATGCCGCCGCTGAGGCAAGCACGCAGCCGTGATGATTTGCATGAGAATTTTTCCAGCCCGTCCCGGTTGCGCGCTTGGGCAAAATGGCTACGGTCGCTTCACGCAGGCTTTATGTCGAAATCCGGCAGTGTTTGTCGCAAACGCCCGCCTAAATGATCGCAACAGACGGGATAAGGGAATCATTGCAATGCCAGAGGTTACAATCGTCTATTGGCGCGATATCCCGGCCCAGGTCATCGTTGGCAAAGGGCGTCGCGGATCGAAGGTGCAGCTGACCGAACGCTTTGAACAGGCGATTGACCGTTGCGCCATGAAAATCGGCGCAAAAGATGCGGATGCCTACCTTGGCGAATGGCGCAAGGCCCCCCCCTACGAAGTTGAAGGCGAGCAGGAGGCGCTGGCCGCCACCATCGCGGCAGAGCTTGAAGCAAAGTATGATACGGCACAGATCAAGAAACTCATCGACAATGAAGGGTGGGCATAATGGCCTTGTTCAATTTCCGCCGCGAGACGCCTGCCCAGACCCCGGTCGCGGTTGAGGCGTTCCTGCAGGGCTTCTCCATCGAAGTGATGCCCCGCACGGCCGAAAAGGTCGACAGCTTCCGCGAGATTCTACCTGCAGGAACACGGGTTTACATCGCCCATATCGAGGGCACGCCCATCGAAGACATGGTCGCAACCGCCAGACGCGTGCATGCCGAAGGCTTTCCCGTGATGCCGCATTTCCCCGCGCGCATCATCCACGACAAGGCCACGCTGCAGGACTGGGTCGCACGCTACAAGGGCGAGGCGGATGTGAAACAGGCGCTTCTGCTCGGCGGCGGCGTCAGCACGCCTGCGGGCGATTTCGACAGCTCCATGCAACTGATGGAGTCGGGCGCCTTCGACGGGTTCGAACGGCTGCACATCGCAGGCCACCCCGAAGGCAACCGTGACATCGACACGGATGGCGGCGATGCCGTCGTGATGCAGGCCCTGAAATGGAAACAGGCGTTTTCCGAACGTTCCGATGCGCAGATGGCCATCGCGACCCAGTTCTGCTTTGACGCGGCCCCCGTGATCAAATGGGTCGATCGTCTGGCCGCAGAAGGGATCAAGATCCCCGTCCATATCGGCATCGCGGGCCCGGCCAAGCTGCAGACCCTCATCAAATTCGCCATCGCCTGCGGTGTCGGCCCCTCGCTCCGCGTGCTGCAGAAGCGGGCGATGGATGTGACCAAACTGCTGCTGCCGTATGAGCCGACGGATGTCGTGGCAGCCCTCGCCGCGCACAAGGCCGCAAATCCCGATTTCGGGATTGAGGCCGTTCACTTCTTCCCCCTTGGCGGCATCAAGACAAATGCCACATGGGCCACCGATCATGGCGGGGCCGCCGGCGTACCCGCTATTCATGCAAAGGTTTAAGAATGACCCGTACTGTTGTTGAATCAAAAACAAAAACTGTCATCATCGGGTTTGACGAACCATTCTGCGTGATCGGCGAACGCATCAATCCCACGGGCCGCAAGAAACTTGCCGCCGAACTTGAGGCGGGCAATTTCGAAACCGTCCTGAAGGACGCGCTGGAACAGGTCGCCTGTGGTGCCACCGTTCTGGACGTGAATTCCGGTGCCGTCTTTACCAACATGATGGCCAAGGACCCGCGCTATGCCGACAACAACTTTGTCGAACCGCCCCTGATGAAGGAACTGATCCTGCGCATTCAGGCTGTCGTCGATGTGCCGCTTTGCATCGATAGCTCGGTCCCCGGTGCGCTGGAGGCAGGCCTGCAGAACTGCGAAGGCCGCCCCTTGCTGAACTCCGTGACGGGCGAGGAAGAGCGTCTGGAACTGGTCCTGCCGCTGGTCAAGAAATACAATGTGCCCGTGGTGGCCATCTCCAACGACGATACCGGGATTTCCCAGGACCCCGATGTCCGCTTTGCGGTGGCCAAAAAGATCGTCGAACGTGCCGCCGATTTCGGCATCCCCGCGCATGACATCGTCGTTGATCCGCTGGTCATGCCCATCGGGGCGATGGCGACTGCGGGCCATCAGGTCTTTACCCTCGTCCGTCGCCTGCGCGAAGAGCTGGGCGTGAATACCACCTGCGGGGCCTCCAACATCAGCTTCGGCCTGCCGCAGCGCCACGGCATCAACGCGGCCTTCCTGCCAATGGCGATTGGCGCAGGCATGACCAGCGCGATCATGAACCCGGTGCGCCAGGTGGAGATGGAGGCGATCCGCGCCGCGAACTTCCTGATGAACCATGATGCCAACGGCGGCGAATGGATCCGTTTCGCCAAGGTGATCGAGGCGGTCGAGGGCGGCATGACTTTTGCCGAAGCCTCCGCCGCCGCCTCCGCCGCCACCTCGGGCCGCCGCGGCGGTCGCCGCGCGCGCGGCTAAGTGACCTACCGCCGCCTCGACACGGCCAAGATCATCGCAACGGCAGAAACGCTGGCGTTGCGGATCACGGAACGTTTCCCAGATTCCGGCCTCTGCAAAGTCGCCCTTGAACTGGTGACCCTCGCCCGTGACACCGCGCGCGAAACCAGGGCACTCGAACCCCCGATCTGGCCCCTGCGTCTGGCCATCGCCGCCGTCGTGCTGGGCGGTGCGGCCCTGTTCCTGACCATCGGCACCATCGTCCCCTTCGCCCGCCTCTCGCAAGATGCCGTAGGCTCTGTGCAAAGCATCGAGGCCGCGATCAACACCGCCGTTCTGGCCGCCCTCGGCCTTATGGCCCTTGTGCAGCTTGAGGCGCGCATCAAACGCCGCCGTGTCGCACAATCCCTGCATGGCCTGCGCGCTGTGATCCATGTCATCGACATGCACCAGCTCAACAAAGACCCCGCCACACTGGATGCAGACTATGTGCCGACAGGCGCATCGCCTCTGCACCAGCTGACCGCCACCCAGATGGAACGCTATCTCGACTATTGTTCCGAAATGCTGGCGATCACGGGCAAACTCGCCGCCCTTTACGCGCAGGCCGTCGCCGATGACGGTGTCGCACAGGCCGTGAATGACATTGAAACGCTGGGCAGCAACCTCTCCCGCAAGATCTGGCAGAAGATCACGCTGCTGCAGACCCAAGGACGCACCGCAGCCGCCAAGCTCACCCC
>JAAFHS010000489.1 GCA_013298485.1 Rhodobacterales bacterium | reverse complement strand
CAACCAGCCGGGCCGTGTCCAGGTCCATGCCGCGTTCGCTGGCGGTCCAGACGGCTTCGGTGAAGGCGACACCATCGGCCAGCAGTTGCAGCAGGCGGGCCAGTGCTGCGGCCTCACGGCGGTTGCGGGGCGTGTGGGTGCCGGCGGTCATGCTGCACCCCCTTCCATCGCCAGCGGAAGCGCCAGTTGAACCAGGCTGTTCAGGGTCTGGATGTCCCCCTGCAGCCTCGGTTTCTCCCGGCGGCGCTGGTTCATGGCGCGGCTGGCCAGGCTCGCCACTGCGAACGACTGCGCTTCCGCATGTTCGGCAGCGATCAGCCGGGCGTGCAGGTCAGCAGGGGCGCGGGTGACGCCTTCCAGCACATCCAGCACCCAGACACGGAAGGCGGCGGCGGTCGCCGTCTTGGCAAGCATCCCCAGCAGGTGAGCACCACGCAGGCTGAAGATGCGGACTTGCCGGGCCTGACCTGCAACCCCACTTCGGGGTTCCGGGGTGCCTGCCCGGTCAATTTGACCGTCCAGGTCAGGCAGGGTGACCCGTGCGGTCATGGCGTCCGTGAACTCGCTGGCGTGTCGCGAGTACAGGCGGCTCACCTTGTCGGTGCGGCTGTAGCCGAGTGCCTGGGCGATGTCGGCAGCACGGAGCCAGGTCTGGCCCTTGTGGTCGATCACGTTCAAGGTGACCGTCTGGAACGTCAGGTGCTGGTTCATGCTGCACCCCCTTCACGACGATCAGCGGCCACCAGCTCGAACGCCTTGGCGCGCAGCTCGGCACGACGTGCAGCCCGGCGGGCGGCGTTGCGCTCGGCCATCCGGCGGGCAAGCCGCAGCATGTAGGCGCGGGCGTACTCGCTGGCAGGGGCAGGATGGGGGGAAGGTTGCGCGGGAAGGCGCAGGGTGAAGCGGCCCGAGGCGGGCGCGGTGCGGGTATCAGCCATGAGTGGCTCCTTGTCGGCGGTGTTGAACCTGCCGCCCCTCACGCCAATGAGGGGTGGCAGACCGTGCGGGGTTGGCGTACCGGGACAAGGGAACCGGCGCATCCGAAGATGCCCCCACACGGCCCGCCATAGACGAACCATGTGCGCAGCTCCACGCCGATGAGGACGTGAAAAAACCGCGTCTGGCGCGGTTGCTGCGCCTTGTATTCCGGGACGCCAATCCCGCATCACTGTTTTTTGCAGTGACGGGCGAAGCCTATCACGTCGGCGCAGGTGGGCGCAATGCGGGCGCATGTCAGCAGCGATCAGCAGCGGGGACGACATCGAGCGCATGTTGCCGTGCGGCACGACACGCGCAGCGGGCTTGTTCAATGCGGGCGGCCATCTCTTCCACCGTCTGGCGTTGCGCTAGGTCGAAGGCGTCCAGGAAGCGCAAGCGCAATGCCCTTGTCTCATCGGTCGGCGGGTTTCTGGTGATCACGTCGAACAGGTCACGGGAAATACATGCGTCCCACCGAATAACCCCGTTTCCGTCCACATATTCGACGGGCTCTATGTTCCCGTCCCATAGGTGACGGTTATTAACTCCGAAAAGTGCCCGTTGCTGCATGAATTTGTTTTGCATGGCGGACAGAGATAATCCATATTCACGCGCCATGATTCGGATATTCGTCCTTGGCACACCTCGGATGACTTCGACTATGGATTGGGGTGTTTCGGTTGCCATCGCCACACCCTCAACCCTGCGCAGCCAGCCAGGCGCGCACGTCATCCGAACGCCAGCGGGTGCAGCGCGCACCGATGCGCACCGGCTCGGGAAACTCCTTCGCGGCCAGCTTGCGGTACAGGGTGGGGATCGATAGCCCCGTGACCACCGACGTGGTGCGGGGCATCAACAGCGCACCAGGCACCCCCAGCACCGTCACGGGCTGTTCCGGGGTCTTCTTGGTGCTCGCCTTGCGTGCTGGCGCTGGGCGCGTGGGCTTGGTGCCTGCGGCGTTGGGCGTTGGGTGCAGTGCCTGGGGCTTGGTGCGCGGGGTGGCGGTCTTGCGGGTCTGGGCGGCGGTTGGCATGTGTGCATCCTCGTGAGTCAACGGGATGCATCGTGTTCGGGCGATCACCTGCGAAGGGTGGAACCGCCTTCGCTGTAAACGGAACCGCCTAAGGCTTGCAGGCGTCGGCGGCTTTTTTCAACCAGCCGCGCACAGTTTCCGCGTGGATTTCTTGCCCATTTGCATGAAGGTCACTGACGATTCGATTAATCACGTCTGTCCGCCCTTTGTTTACAGGATCAAACCCATATTTAGCAACGGCCATGCCGTAAACAATTTTCATCAGGGTATTTGTTCCCTGTGTCTCAGATGACTTATTAGAGGGTTTGAGTGCTTTGGTAACTCCCTCTATGCAGTCCGGAATAGGGAGTTCCATTCGCTCGGCCCATGAAATCCACTCGGCGGGTGTGCGCTCGGATCGCATGTCAGGAAATGACAGCGCCAAATCTCGAATGTGGCCGGAAATTGCGGTTTCCAACTCGTCGGCGTGTTGTGCTGCTGCCGGATCAATCCCGGTCAGCAGCAAAGCGGCCTGCTCTGGCGTCCAGGTGCCGCGCCGCATCCAGCCGGGCGCGGTCAGCTTGAACAGTAGGGCACGGCCCTGGGCGGCGGTGTCGATCGTCATGCATCCCCCGATGCAGCCCCACCAATGAAGTGCCGCGCCGACCAGGTGGGGCGCCTGGGGTTCCTCCCGTCGGAGTAGGCGCGGCACTCGTCAGGGTAGCAGTTCAAGCGGCGCGGATCGGGATCACCACACCTCGCACCCCACTGGTGGGGCTGATTCCATATTGG
>JAAFHS010000488.1 GCA_013298485.1 Rhodobacterales bacterium | reverse complement strand
GACGATGTTCCAGCCAATCCGGCCGTCGGTCATATGGTCGAGGCTCGACATGCGGCGTGCGAACGGCAACGGCGGTTCGTGCGACAGGTTGACGGTCGCGGCAAAGGCCAAGTGGTTGGTCACGTCGGCCATCGACGGGATGATCAACAGCGGGTCATTGGTCGGCACCTGGACGGCCTCGCGCAGCGCCGCGTCGGGACTGCCGCCGTAGACATCATAAACACCGACGACGTCAGCGAGGAACAGGGCATCGAAACGGCCACGCTCAAGCAGCTTCGCCAGCTCGACCCAGTGGCTGGTGTGCTTGTAGTTCGGCGACTGGTCGCGGGGATGGCGCCAAAGCCCTTGGGACTGGTGGCCGACGCAGTTCATTGCAAAAGCATTGAGTCGGAGTTCGCGAGCCATGTCTTCCTCCCGGTTTCTCCGAGCTTAGGCGCGCACTGCAATATTAGTCAACCGACCAATATTGCAGTCTGGCGTAAGATGTGTGCTAACGCAGCATCATGAGCAAAGCGCCTGAACCCGCAAATCCGATGATTGGTGCCTGGCGCCTGAGCAATCGCGAAGGCTCGGCACGTTACCAGACCGGCCGCGACCGGGTTGCGCAAATCATCGAAGTCGCTCTCGAGATCATCCTGGAGAGCGGCTATCAGGCGCTGACGCTCCGCGAGGTGGCACGACGCTGCAAGATTCAGATCGGCGCCGTCAGCCATTATTACAAAAGCCGCGCTATCCTGCTCCAGGACGTTATCAATTCGGTTATGGTGCCGTTCTCCGAGAACTTCCGGGCCATCGAACATGCGCCCGATGCGACGCCCGAGCAGAAGCTGGAGCGTATCATCCGGTTCCTGCTCGAAGACATCCGGAGCCGCCGGACAACGCGGCTGTTCCCGCACCTGTGGGTGCTGGCCAATCATGACGACTTCGTCGCCAAGGCGGTCGACAGCATCTACATTCTGGAGCGGGCTACGTTCACCAATCTGATCGCCGAAATCAACCCGGGTCTCAACGCCGCCGAACGAGAAGGCCTGGCAGTCTTCCTTTCGTCGGCGATCGCCGGTTCGACGATGTTCATCGGCTTCGAAAAGCCCTGGGGCCAGCATTTGCAGCTTTACAGTGCCATCACATGCCGTGCGCTAATTGAATTGGTCCGCACCGTCACGCCGGAGCAGATCGAGGCCTACGGGTGGCAGCGTCCGGACATCGGCCCCGACTGGCGGCCGCCGACCTTGCTGCCGCCAGAAGAATATGACGCTCTTGTGGCTGGCGCCCTGGCGCTCCGGGAGCCGGCAGCGGACTAGACCGCTAAAGGGCGCAGGTCTCGCCGTCCTCTGGCACCAGCACACGATCGCTGAGCCCGTGTGCCGCGAGATACTCGCGAAGCTCCCGCCGCGTTGCGACCCCGTGGTTTACCGCCTCGAAATGGCTGGCAATGATCGTCGCCGCAGGCGCTGCTTCGCACACGGCGCGCACCTCATCCGCGTTCATGATGATATTGCCCAGCCCCGGCACTTGCGCGTCGCCGGCGTTGAGTATGATGACCTCAGGACGGTACGTGGCGATGTTAGCGGCCACATAGTCGTTCCACACCGTATCGCCGGCGAGGTAGAGCGTCTTTTCGTCGGGATGGCTGAAGACGACGCCGCAAACCTCCTGAAGCCCGTCATAGGCGAACTGCAATGCCGTGTCGGAACCGTGCTGGCCCGGCACCTTGCGCAGCTTCACACCTTGGAACTCCGGATTGCCGGTCAGTACGCGAACATCGCTAAAGACCTTGTCTTCGACATGGTGCACGGCACCGTCTTCGAGCGAGACATAGCCCGCATCCCGGATCAGCGCCCGGTCGCTGAAATGCTGCGCGAACACGGGCAAGCCGGCCGGGATCGCCTCAGCCGCCGTCTCATCCCAATGGTCGGTGTGCGTATGGGTGACGATCACCGCATCGACATCGACGATCTGCTCGAGCGGCCCTGGCAGGCCGACGGTCGGGTTGCGCAGATGCTCGTTGGCAGTGCCGGCGAAGCCCGGCATCGACTCCTTGGGCGCCAGCATCGGGTCGATCAGGAAACGGGAGCCACCATATTCGATGATGAGTGTCGCGTTGCGGATTTGGGTGACTTTCATGCGTCGATCCTCGCAAAAGGCCGGCAGCGATGCGAACATGCGCCTTCGTCTGTGCCTGCCTTCACAACTTGCCTGTAGCCAATAAATTAGTCAATTGCATAATATTGGTCATGCAGGATAGTTTTGATACTTGGAAATGGGGGTAGTGATGAGTGACGACAAGCCGGCAGTGGACATCCTCGAGCATGTCGACGTCCTCGTTGTCGGCGCCGGCATTTCCGGCATCGCTGCTGCCTACGCCCTCAGCCGCGGACCCAAGCGGAGTTTCGTTGTCATCGATGCCATGGAAGGCCATGGCGGCACCTGGCGCCTGCATCGCTACCCGGGGGTGCGCTCCGACAGCGATCTTTTCACCTATGGCTTCCACTTCAAACCATGGGGCGGCGCCCCGATGGCAAGTGGTGCCGAGATTCTCGAATACCTTGGGGAGGCCATCGCCGACAACGGACTGGCCTCGCACTTTCGCTACGGCATCGAGATGCAGAATGCCGACTGGGACAGCCGGTCAAAGCGCTGGCGCATCAAGGGCACGCGCGGCGCCGACAGTGCGCGGTTCGAAATGACGTGTGGCTTCCTGTGGATGTGCCAGGGTTATTACCGGCATGCCCAAGGGTTCACCCCGCAATGGCCGGGCATGGCCGACTTCAAGGGCCAGATCG
>JAAFHS010000487.1 GCA_013298485.1 Rhodobacterales bacterium | reverse complement strand
CGAGGGCAGGGGAAGCGGAAAACACGGCGGCAGAGATAAGAAGAGGGCCAAGACCCCGGACAAGATTGCGGATCATTCGGAATCCCCCTTCACTTTGATGAATGTTGCGTCGATGGCATAGGCCTGCAGCCAGAGGGCGTAGCGCGCCTGATCGACCTTTACGCGGGCTGCCTTGACCCGTTCGACCATCAGCCCGATCCGGACCGCTTCGGCCCGGGCATAGCTGTTGAGGTCCAGCGCCTCTTTGGTCGATTTGGTCGTTGGGATGCGCTCGATGATGGCGCGCAGGCGCATCAGCGACGCTTCGATCTCAATGCTGGCATGCATGCCGTAATGTAGGCCAGCGTCAGCCGTGTTGCTGGCCTCGGCGATCGCCATGTCGCGCGGATCAAACGTGCCAACCTGATCCACGCCGGTGATCTTGCCTGCATAGGCGTTGAAGAACCCGGTGATGCGGACGACGTAATTCTGCGTCTCCTCAAAGGGCGGGATGCCGCCATACTTTGTGACGTTGCCCGGACCGGCGTTATAGGCGGCGAGGGCCAGCGGCACCGAGCCAAAGGTGTTGAGCTGGGTCAGGAAGTAGCGCGCCCCTCCATCGAGCTGAAGCATCGGATCATCATAATAGGCGGGGTAGATGCCAAGGTCCTTGGCGGTGTCCGGCATGACCTGCGTCAGGCCAAAAGCGCCAACCGGGCTGCGCGCCCCGATGGAAAACCCGGATTCCTGCTTCACGAGGCTTTGGAACCAGATGCGAAACTCGACCGAGTTCAACCCGGCGCGGGCAAGGCCAGGATGCCCTGCGTATTTCTGCGCCGTGGCCACGATCATCTCTTCGATGCTGGTCTTGGCATCACCAAAGAGTCGATCAGCATATGGGTTGTTGTCCTCCACCGCATAGAGGACTTCCGCCTCAGCCCCGGGGATCACTTCGAGATCGCCGATCCACGGTGTCTGACCCGTCATCATCGCCAGCGTTGCATCCAGCGCATCGAGCTGGTCCTGGTGCAATTCGTCGATGCGGCGCTTCTTGTCGGCCTCAAGCTCGCGACCGCCGGTCAGATAGGACATCTGAGCGATTTCCAGGCCGTGCTGGATGATCGACTTCGGGTCGACAATCGGCACGCCCTGCGCCGTCGCAGGCCAAGGCAGGACCGCCACGCCCAAGGCCAATGCCCCGATCAGGCCAAGAGGCTTATTCGCAGGGAATGACATCAAGGCTCGACGTGTTGCCGCGAGAGACAAGCCCCGCATCCGGACTTGCGCCCTTGGTGGAAGTGGTCACAGTAGAACCAGCGGTGGCCCAGCAATTGGTCTTGGTAATCGGCACGCCGGTGCAGCCCGCGAGGGGGAAGAACCCGAGTCCGATAATCAAGGTTATGTAATATATTGATTTCATTGGACAATCATTCCTTCCAGAATTTGGGCCGACTGGCGTAGTCAGCGCCAAAGGCGTTGAGCCCAGCCTGACCACCGCCAAGGGCTGTCAACAGCGGACCCAGGGCTTTGAGATCGACGTTCAGCACTGTGGAGCTGCGCGGTGTGCGCGATAGCACCATCCTCTGGCCCGGGATCGGGCTCAGGACGAAATCCAACTCGCCATCGGTTAGCCGGAACCCGTCATAGTCCGCACTTGCGGCTTCGCCGTTCGGGAACAGGAGCTGGTTTGGCAGGGCTTCCAGGATTGAACGGGCTTTCGATCCTCGGATCTGGCTTGGGAACTGGGTCATCATCACGACAACGACGTTCTTCTTGCGGGCCGTGACCAACCATTCGGCGAGCTTCTTGGCGAAGTACTCGTCATCGAGCACCTTCCAGGCCTCGTCGATCAGGATCAGCGTCGGGCGCTTTTCCTCGATCAGCATCTCGATGCGGCGGAAGAGATAGCCGAGGATCGCGGTGCGTTCGGTGCCAAGGTCGAGGATTTCTGTCAGATCGACGGCCGTGACATCATGGCTGGTGAAATCCACCACCGGCTCTGAGGCTTCGCCAAAGACCCAACCATAGCGGCCCTCGGGCCCCCATTCGCTGATCCTCTGCGCCAGATCGAGACCGTCACCAACATCACCAAAAAGCTCCTGAAACGCGCGGAAATTCCGCAGCCCTTCGCGGGCTTTGCCGTTTTGGGAAATCGCTGACTTGAGGGCTTCGGATTGCAACGGTGTCATCGGCCCGCTGCGGGACTCAAGCAGCGCCACCAGCCAATCCAGAAACCACGCCTCGCCACGTTCGCCGGATTCCGTGGCAAGCGGGTTCAGTCCGGTTGATCGCCCGGCCCGGATTTCGGCGTAGCGACCACCAAGGGCGCGAACGGCCATTTTGAGACCGGCTTCCTTGTCGAAGATGATCGTCCGACCCCCTGCCCTTTGTGCTTGGGCTGCCAGGAAGGCGACAGTGGTGGTTTTGCCGCCGCCGGATTTTCCCAGAACGAGCGTGTGGCCGTTGGTCGGCTCCGCCATCGGGTCGCCCGGCTCATGAAAACTGAACCGGTGCAGCGAGCCTTGCAGCGTCTGGAACAGCGTGAGCGGGGTTTGCCATGGCAGGCGCGCTGCTTCGGTCCCGGTGTCTGCTGCATGGAGGGCGGCCATATCGGCGAAGTTCAGGGACGAGACCGTCATATCCCGCGCCCGGTAATCCATATTGCCGGGATGCATTGCGAAGAAGGACGCCTCAAGGGCAGTGACCTCGCGGACCAACCGCATGCCGTTTTGATGGGCGATACCGCGGATGCGGGCGACCTCGGCGTCGAGAGCCGCCTGATCATTGGCAAAGACGGTGATGGTCATCTGATG
>JAAFHS010000486.1 GCA_013298485.1 Rhodobacterales bacterium | reverse complement strand
TGCGCACCGCGATCGAGGTTGATCTGACCGCACTTGTAACCGAGAAGTCAAAGATCGTCGTGGCTTGGATGGACCAGGGCCGTATCGCCCGTCTGCATCCGATCCATCTGATCTTTTCGATCTGGGCGCTGACGCAGCATTATGCCGATTTTGACATGCAGGTTCGTGCCGTGCTTCAGGACGAAGGCGCAGACCCCTGGCCAGCCGCACAGGCGCATCTGGAAACACTGTTCCGCAAGCTGCTGGCGCCTTAAGGCTTGTCCTGATCCTGCCCGCGCAGTTTCCACGCAATCTGGCGCAGCATGCCGTGGAACGTCTGCACTTCGGCCTTCGTCAGGTTCAGCCGCGACCACATGTTGCGCAGGTTTGCCTTCATCATCGGGGCCTTGTCGGCGGGGTAGAAGAAACTCGCGTCCCCCAGCCGCTGTTCATAGTGATCGGCCAGCTTTTCAACCTCCAACGCCCCGGCAAAATCGGTCCGCGCAAGGCCCATCACCTCGGGCGGCACGTCAACCGTCTGCCGCCGCCATTCATACCCCATCAGCAACACGCATTGCCCGAGGTTGAGCGAGGGGAAATCCGGATTCACCGGCACCGTCACGATCGCATTGGCCAGCACCACATCGTCATTTTCCAGCCCCGCGCGTTCGGGGCCGAACAGCACCCCGACGCGCTTGCCCGCCGCCACCATCGCGCGCGCCTGTTCCATCGCGCGTTCGGGCGTGACCACGGGTTTCACCAGTTCGCGCCCCCGCGCGGTCGTGGCAAACACGTAGTCGCAATCGGCAATCGCCGTCTTCACATCCGGGAACAAGCCTGCGTTTTCCAGCACGCGCCCCGCCCCGCTGGCCATCGCCACCGCGCGGGAATTCGGCCAGCCATCGCGGGGGGCGACGACCCGCATCCGTTCGAGCCCGAAGTTCAGCATCGCCCGCGCGGCGGCCCCGATGTTTTCGCCCATCTGGGGGCGCACAAGGATCATGGTGGGCGGGGTCATGGTCGCTCCATTTGCTGTGCTGGCTGATAGGCCAAGCCCGCCCCATGGCCAAGCCCTGATTTCGCTGCTAAACGGGCCGGACGCCCCGAAAGGACCGCATGTCATGGCCACTGACGACCGCCCGCAGATCACGCTGATCACACCGCCTGCCTTTGATCCGGCGGTGTTTCCCGATCAGCTGGCCCGGGTGATGGACGCGGTGGATATCGCCTGCGTCCGGCTGGCGCTGGCCACGTTCGATGATGATCTGATCGCACGCGCCGCCGATGCCTGCCGGGTGGTAAGCCATGCGCGCGACGTCGCAATCGTGATCGAACGCCATGTGCTGATGGTTGAACGGCTGGGGCTGGACGGTGTGCATCTGACCGATGGTGCGCGGTCGGTCCGCAAGGTCCGCAAGGATCTGGGCGCCGATGCGATTGTCGGGGCCTATTGCGGCGTGACACGCCATGACGGGATGAGTGCGGCCGAGGCGGGGGCCGATTATGTGGCCTTCGGACCGGTGGGCGAGACCAGCCTGGGCGATGGATCGCGCGTGGAGTTTGATGTGCTGCAATGGTGGTCGGAGGTGATCGAAGTGCCGGTCATCGCCGAGGGCGCGCTGACCACGGCGCTGGTTGCGCAATATGGACCGGTGACGGATTTCTTCGGCATCGGGCCGGAAATCTGGGGCCATGATGATCCGGCGGCTGCGCTGAAGGTCTTGCTGGCCCCTTTGGGATGAAAATTGACGGCTGTCAACTTACAGCTTTTCACGTTTATTATCAAAGAATTACTAAGTTATCCACAGGGGCGCATTAACCCTTTTGAAACAATCCGTGATCGCCACCCGCTGGCGTTCGGGCGGCCCCATCAAACGGATGCGCCGAGCGCACGGCGGCCTCGGATGCCACGGCCAGCGCCTTGCGGTCGACAAAGGCCGCCACCAGAAGCGGGTCGTGAAACACCACCTCGACCCGCCCCTGCACGCGCGCCGCCAGCGTGATGACAAGATGGGGGGCAAAATCCATATCGCCCCACCAGCCATAATGGCGCGGATCATGGCCGGGTGGCGCGTGATAGATCACCGTCACCGGCTGCACATAGAGATTGTCCTTCAGGTGATAGGACGTGAACGCGGCAAACAGCGTTGATTTGAAAGGCAGAACCCGCATCGCATCGGAACTGGTGCCTTCGGGAAAGAACAGCAGGCGATGCCCCGCATGCAGACGGCGTTCCAGCATCTGCTGCTGGCGTTTGGCATCAACGGCCTTGCGGCGGATGAACACGGTGCCTGTCGCGCGTGCCAGCCAGCCGATGCCGGGCCATCCCGCCACTTCGGATTTGGCCACAAAATAGACCCGGTCTGCGGCATTCAGCGTGAAGACATCAAGCCAGGATGAATGATTGGCCACAATCGCCCCGACCCCGCGCATCGGCGTGCCGCGCACCACCAGCGGCAGGCGCAGGATCACGAAAGCGGCCTTGCAGACGAACTGCGTGATGTAGGGCGTGACCGGGCGCGCCCGCCCGAACAGCGGCCATTCCACCATGCGCACCACCAGCAACAGCAAGAGGCAGCCGTAGGTCACGATGGCGAGCAGCAGCCCCCGCCAGACCACGCGCAGCCAGGCGCCCCACCCCAGGCCCGGGTGTTGCATCGGCACATCCTGCCAGTCCGTCATGCGGCCCGCCCGTTCTTGCGCAGATAAAAAGCGCGGTGCTTGGCACTCATCCGGGCCGTGTCCATCACGAGGCAGACATCCGTCGTATTGAACGCGCGGTCAATCCAGGCGCCATCGCCCACGAACCCGCCAAGGC
>JAAFHS010000485.1 GCA_013298485.1 Rhodobacterales bacterium | reverse complement strand
GCGGCGCGCGGCGCGGGCGGTCTGCACGATATCGGTGCCATACATATGCCAGCCGGGGAGCGTCTCATCCCAGCGCAGGCCCGCATCGCGGCGCATCACGATCAGGAGTTCATCGAAGGACTGCACGGGCGCAGGCACCATCGGCACGCGGCCCACGATCTGGCCCAGCGAGGACGACCAGACCGGGCCGATAGGCGCGCCGTCCGGGGCGACGCCAAAGCTGCCGATGAGCGCCCATTGCGGATCATGCGCATCCAGTTCGGCGATGCGGGTGCGCAGAAGATCATCCCAGCCCTGGGGCAGGAACACATCGTGATGGGCAAAGATCACATAGGGCGCTGTCGTGGCATCCAGCCCGCGGTTATAGGCGATGCCGGCCGAGGGGGCATTGCGTTCGACATGCAGCGGGACGCGGGTCAGGAGCGGCGAGTGGCGCAGGTTCGCGTCCAGGATCGCGTCGGAATGGCTGGCGGTCACAATCGCGAACAGCGGGTCAGGCATCATGCCCTGCCCCGTGCGGTCAGATGCGTGGTCAGCTTTTCGGCCTGCGCGTTGATGTCGTGACGGGCAAGGACGCGCGCGCGGGCGGCATGGCCCATCGTGGCCAGCGTTTCGGGCGGCGTGGCGGCAAGGGTGCGGATGGCATCGGCCAAGGCGGCGGCATCGCCTGCGGGCACCAGCCAGCCTGCATCGGGTGCGACAAGCTCCGGCAGGCCCGCGATGGCGGTGGCGATGACGGGGCGGCCTGCGGCCATCGCCTCCATCACGACAACAGGCAGGCCTTCGGCAAAGGACGGCAGGATCAGGGCGGTGGCGGCGGCAAGGGCGGCGCGCACACCGGATTCGTCCTGCCAGCCCGCGAAGGTGACGTGATCCTGCAGATGCAGCCGTGCCGATTGCGCCATCAATGCGCCGCGCAGGGGGCCGTCACCGACAAGGGTCAGCCGCAGACCGGGAAGGCCGGGCGTCACCTCCGCCATGGCGGCGAGCAAAAGGGCAAAGCCCTTTTGTTCCACCAGCCGCCCGACGGCCACCAGATGCGGGCCGCCCGATGGCAGGGGAAGGGGGTCGGGAAAACGCCACGGCTCGATCCCGCAATGGACGACATGGATGCGGTCCCAGTCATCCTGCGGGGCCCAGCGGCACAGCTGGCTGCGGCCATAGCTGGAGATTGCCACGGCAAAGGCCGCCCGGTGCACCTTTTCGCCCAGAGACAGGGCGACGGGTGCGTCGAATTCTTCGGGGCCATGGGTTGTAAAACTGTAAGACGGGCCGCCCAGCGCCTGCGCCAGCATCGCCACAGCGGTTGAATTTGTGCCAAAATGCGCATGCAGGTGCGGGATGCGCAGGTCATAGCAGCGTTGTGCCACCACCGCCGCCTCGACCAGATAGATCAGGTGGCGCAAGCGGTCATTGCCGCGCGCGCCACAGCGTAAGGCCAGGCGCCACGCAGCCCATGCGCGGCCCGGACGGCGGATCATCCAGTTGAAAGCGGTCTTGATGACGGCCCATGACCCGGCCTTCAACACATGTTCAGTGCGGGCGTCTTCGGCGATATCGGCGGGATCAACCAGTTCGCGATGGGCAGACCGCATGGCAAAGCGGTGCACGTCCCAGCCGAGACGTTCAAGCGCCTGCACCTCGCGCCGGATAAAGCTGTGCGAGGCGCGCGGATAGGTGTTGATGAGATAGCCGAGTTTCAAAAGCAGGGGTCCGTCTGGCAACTGCCTTTGGTTTAGGGTGATCGGTGCGCGATGCAAAGGGTTTGCGCAAAGGGCGCGATTGACGATGCGTGATGCGTGGCCCTAGGGTCGCGGCATGCAAACCGCCGTACCATCTGTCAGTCTTTTCGCCCGCGCGTGGCGCGGGGGGGCGCTGACAGCCGGGTCCTATGCAGTGGCGCAGGGCGTGCGGCTGGTGTCGAACCTGATCCTGGCGCGGCTGCTGTTTCCCGAGGCGTTCGGGATCATGGCGCTGGTCACGGTGTTTCTGGTGGGGCTGGCGATGTTTTCGGATGTCGGCATCGGGCCGGCCATTTCGCAGAATGCGCGGGGGGACGACCGGGATTTTCTGGATACCGCATGGACGATCAACGTGGTGCGGGGGGTGATCCTGTGGGCGGTCGCCTGTGCGCTGGCCGGGCCTGTGGCGCAGTTCTATGCAGCCCCGGCACTGGCGCAGCTGCTGCCCGTGGCGGGGCTGACTCTGCTGATCGCGGGGTTCAACCCGACGCGGATCGACACGGCGAACCGGCATCTGCTGCTGGGGCGGGTGACGCTGCTGGACCTTTGCGCGCAGATCGTGGGGATCGTGGTGATGGTGGGGCTGGCCTTTGTGCTGCGGTCGGTCTGGGCGCTGGTGATCGGGGCGGTTGTCGGGGCTGCGATCAAGCTGGGGCTGACATGGTGGCTGCTGCCCGGGCCTGCGAACCGGTTCCGCTGGGAGGCCGCATCGGCACGTGACCTTATTCATTTCGGCAAGTGGATTTTCCTGTCGACGGCGTGTGGTTTTCTGCTGGCGCAGGGGGATAAGGCGATCTTCGGGGCCTATCAGCGGCTTGAGGAATTGGGGTTTTACAACATCGGCTATTTCCTTGCCTCCTTTCCCATTCTGCTGGGCGGGGCGGTGACGGGGCGCATCCTGCTGCCTTTGTACCGGGATCACCCGCCTGCGGCATCACGGGCCAATGCGGCACGGATGGCGCGGCTGCGGTATCTGGTGTCGGTGGGGTTGATCGGGCTGCTGGCGATGCTGGCACTGCTGGGGGTGCCGCTGGTGGGGCTGCTCTATGATCCGCGC
>JAAFHS010000484.1 GCA_013298485.1 Rhodobacterales bacterium | reverse complement strand
CCTGCAGCCATCGCCGTCATGAGATGCGTGCATGGGGCGCGGGCGAGACCACCGCATGGCTTTCGGATCGTCTGGCAACACCGCATTCGATGCCTACAAAACCGATACACTGCGCCGCCTCGAAGAAGAGCAGACCGCGTTTGAGAGCTTTCTGCAGCGTTTGCGTGACGCCAAGGACAAGTCCGAATTCGACAGCTTCATGGAAGATCGTGCGCGGCAGCAACCGTGACGCCGATAGTGCGACGACGCAGAAACCTGGCCCTGCGGCCCCGACTGCCGGCGAATACTGAAGATCACGGTATTGCGGCCGCAAGCCCCGCCCCCTGCGGCGGGGTCCTTTTTGTCCGCCGGTTCGCCCCGTCATGGTAAATTTACACGCAGCCAGACACGGCGCTTGGCGTAGCCCTTTTGGCTTGCTAACGTAGCCGCAGATCTTCAATTCAGCGGACCCATGCGCCACACCCTTCCGATTGCGCCCCAATTCTATGTGACGGCTCCCCAGCCCTGTCCCTATCTTGAGGGGCGGATGGAAAGAAAGCTGTTTACGGCGCTGCAGGGTGATCACGCACAAAGGCTGAATGACACGCTCTCCAAACAGGGATTTCGCCGCAGCCAGAATGTGCTGTATCGCCCGTCTTGTGCCGAATGCTCGGCCTGTCTGTCCGCACGGATCCGGGTTGCAGATTTCACGGCAGCCCGCACGCACAAGAAAATCAGCAGACGCAATGCCGACCTGGTCCGAAATGCGACCTCTCCTTGGGCAACCGAGGATCAGTTCAGTCTGTTTCGCCGCTATCTCGACGCGCGCCATGCCGATGGCGGGATGGCCGACATGGATATCTTCGAATTTGCGGCGATGATTGAAGAAACGCCCGTCAAAAGCAGGGTCATCGAATACACGCAGACCTTGCCCGACCAGACTTCATTGCTGGCGGCGGTCTGCCTGACAGACATCTTCGACGATGGTCTGAGCCTTGTTTATTCGTTTTACGACCCCGATCTTGCCGACTGCAGCCTTGGGACGCATATCATCCTTGACCACATCGCCATCGCTCAAGAGATGGGCCTGCCCTATGTCTATTTGGGTTACTGGGTGCCCGGCAGCCGCAAGATGGGTTACAAAGCGGGATTTTCTGCCTTGGAAATCTACAAGGGTGGGCGCTGGCAGGAGATCGGTGATCCGGCAGATCACCGCGCAGAACTGCACCCCCTTTCGGTCGATCCGATTGCCGAACAGGTCGCGCGGATCAACCTGCCCGACACGCGTGCCGTGCGCGACTGATGCGCCTCGCCGCGGTGTCGCTGGTGGTGCCTGACTATGCTGCAGGTCTCGCGTTCTATGTGGGCAAACTGGGGTTTCGCGTGACCGCGGACATCGATCAGGGACACAAACGCAGGATCACCGTGCAGGCACCCAATGGCGGCGCAGACATTGTGCTGGCGCGGGCCGAAAATGCTGCGCAGCGCGCAGTGATCGGGGCCCAAGCGGGCGGGCGCGTCTGGCTGTTTCTACAAACCGATGACTTCGCGCGCGACCATGCGCGAATGCTGGCGGCTGGCGTCGTGTTCGAAGAAGCTCCGCGCATTGAGACCTACGGCATTGTCGCAGTCTGGCGTGACCCGTTTGGCAATCGCTGGGACCTTCTGCAGCGCAACATGACATGACGCCGTGGTGGCGTGCCCCGCATGGGACACGCCGGGTTGGGGTCAGGCGACCACGGCCCCATCATCACGGGTGATGGCGATGATGGTCGACCGCGGCAACCCTTCGGCAGGGAAGCCCGCGCCCGGGTGCTGGATGCCGACAAAGATTGTGCGGCGGTCGGATGACACGGTGAACCCGGTCACCTCACACCCGTTTGGCCCGGTCAGAAAGCGTTCAATCTGCCCGGTGACAGGATCACCGACCAGCATCTGGTTGTTACCCTGACCAGCAAAGTCGTCCTCATTGCTGTCTTCGCCGTCCGTCAGGATCCACAGCATCCCGTTATCATCGAACATCATCCCGTCGGGTGAGTTGAACATATTGCCTGCGTTCACGTTCGCCGATCCCGCATAGGCATCCTGATGCACGGTCGGATTGCCCGCCATGACAAAGATATCCCATGTGAAGGTCTCGCTGGTGTGATCCTCATCCGCAGGATACCAGCGCACGATCTGGCCATACTCGTTTTCCGCACGCGGGTTGGGCCCGCCAACAGGCGTCAGATCACCGCCGGCATTCGGCTCAACCCCACGGTCTTTGTTGTTGGTCAGCGCCACGTAAGCCTCAATCGCCACCGGATTGACCGCCACCCATTCAGGGCGGTCCATTGTGGTGGCACCGACAGCCGATCCCGCCTGCCGCGTGTGGATGCAGATCATGGCCGCATCCATACCAGTCGCCTCAGGCGTCAGCGCCAGCCACTGGCCCGTCATATCATCGGCGAACTTCGCAACATACAGTTGGCCATCATTCAACAGCGTGGACGTATCCCCACCCACGACAAAGGCGTCGCGGCTCACCCATTTGTATAAAAACTCCCCCCGTTCATCATCGCCCAGATAGACAACGACACGACCGTCGCGGGCCACGACCAACGCCGCGTTCTCATGCTTGAACCGGCCAAGGGCCGTATGTTTGACCGGCACCGATGTCGGGTCTGCCGGGTCAATTTCGACGACGTAACCAAAGCGGTTCGGCTCGTTCGGGGTTTTGGCGATATCGAACCGCGCATCGAACTTTTCATAGGCATAGCGCCCTTCAACGCCCACTCCGTAACGCTCAAAAGCAGGATCAATAGCAAGTGCGGCATCGGTCGACCCGAAG
>JAAFHS010000483.1 GCA_013298485.1 Rhodobacterales bacterium | reverse complement strand
TGATGGCGGGCCGTTCAACGCGAATGTGAATGATCTTGCAGAAATCGAACTTCACCGCGATGGCAACACGGTGCTGACCGAACGCTGGCCCGCCGCCAACCACTATGTGCTGCAGGTGGAGGCGTTCTGCCGTTCGGTCCGTGAAGGCATGCCCTATCCCTGTCCGCTGGAGTTTGTGCGCGGCACCCAAGCCATGATCGACCAGGTTTTTGCGGTGGCAAAGGTCATCGTCTGAGCGTCAGGCCAGAAACGCCTTATCAACCGGCGGACGGATCGCGTTCAGGATGTGGTTCGTCCGCCCGGCAGTCGAAACAATCCGGATCAGCTCTGCCTGTTCGGCCATCGTCATCCCCTTGGCCCGTGCCGCCGCAAGGTGGCTGTGCGTGCAGTAATCGCAGGCATTCGCGATGCTGACAGCGGCATAGATCATCTCTTTGATCTTGGGCTCGATCAGGCTTGGCGTCGCCATCACCGCCTTCACATCGCGCCACATCTCTTCCAGAAGCTGCGGATCGAAGGCCAGATACAGCCATGCGTTATTGATGAAATCCGACCCGCGCGTTGCACGGATATCGTCAAATACCGCCTTTACACGCGGGTCGGATTCTGGGTTTTCAGGCGCGGGTACCGTCGCCATCAGAACATCGTGAAGACGCGCGCAGGCCCACCGGAGCCGCCCGCATGCTTCGGCGCACCCAGGATCAGCGTGGCCCCCGTCACCGGCACGGCATCAAGGTTGGCCATGCATTCAAGGCCCCAGCGGCCCGTCGGAAGCCAGCCGTAATGCGTTGCAAAGTCAGGCGAAATCCCGAAATCCAGTGACAGCGTATCGACCGCGATCCCCGCCACATCCCCGGTTTCCGCCAGCATCGCCGCCGCGTCGACATGGAAGCCGGGAAAGTGCATCTTGCCCTCGGCGTCCGCATTGCGGAACCCCGGCGTGCCCACTTTGCCCGACCAGCCCGAATTCATCGCGACGCAAGCCCCCGCCGGAATATCGCCATTGGCCGCGATCCAGGCCTTGATGTCATCGGGTGTGACCTGCGCGTCCGCATCCGCGGCGGCCTTTTCGCGGATATCAATCACCGCCAGCGGGCAGAACAGCCGCTCCACCTGGATCAAGTCCACGGACTGGCCGTCTTCGGAAAAATGCAAAGGCGCGTCGACATGCGTGCCGGTGTGTTCGTTCACGCGCAACTCAAACAGGTTGAACTTGTGTTCCGCCCAGTTGAATTTCTGCTCCATGAAAAACTGCTGCTCACCAAAGAATGTCGGAAAATCGGTGGTCAGCGTATGGGTCATGTCGGCCATCTGGCTCGCCCCCTGCGCCATCGCCTTTGGGGCCATCCCCACGGTCCCGACCGCCGCCACCGCCGCCCCGGCCTTGAAAAACGACCGTCGGCTGAGCATCCGGTCACGGACCGCATCAATCACGCAAGCATCACACATTGGCTTCCCCCTGTTATGTTATAACAATATCAATGCGTTCGCGACTCGGTCGCACACTGAAACAGTGTGACCTAAGGGAAAGACCTGTCAATCTTGCCCTTTGAACACCGGGGGAAAGTGCGGACATCGGTGATCTTCGCCAGACAGGGTTATCCCGCGTGCCAAAGATGTATCCAACCGCCGCCTATTGCTTGCGCAAGCGCTCTTCGCGCAGGGCGCGCAGGCTGTCCGCGCTGACGCGGTTTGCCGCGACAGACATCGTGTGGGCCTCGTCGCGCCGTGCGCTTGCCTGTTCCCACGCGAGGACGGCTGTCGCATAGAACCAGGCCGATGCCCAGGTCATGAACAGGGTACGGCCCATCAAGGTTGTTCTGTCAAAGCTCCAGTTCCAGGGGATTTCATCGCCTGTCAGCAGGGCGGAAAGCGATGAAAAGACCATCGCGAACATTAACCAGACTTCACCGAAGATGGTGAAGATGTTCCCGACCAACAGCCAGACCACCATGATCAGGCTCAGACTGAACCAGCCCGTGCCCATGCTAAAGAAAATACCCCTGTCCGGCCCGCTACGAGAGCCTGTCGCTGCGGCAGCCGTCATCGGCACGGCAATCGCGCTGGCATAAACAGCGTAGGCGACCGCGAACATCAAAAGGGTTGCGATCCAATACGGACCAAATGCCAACCAGCCGGTCGACGGTTCAACAGCGCCGCCCGCCAAAACAGCCCACCTGAAAGCCGCCGCAATCGCACCGATGACAGTGCCGATGACATGGTACGCCACGATGTTCAATACACAGAACACAACGCTGGACCGCAGCAGGGTGCCGTAATCGGGTACGTTATCATGCCCCCTTGCGGCCAAGGCACAGCGCAATCCCATGATGATGAAAAATGCGCTGATCGTCCCCGGCACCAGAAGGTTTAGAAGCGGAAATATGCTGCCCACGATCGCAATCAGGATCGCGAAGATGGCGAGGAACGGCAGGGCCAGCAGATAGCGCCAGAAGGTCTGAAGTGACAAAGGCAGTGATTGCACAAGCAGGGGCATCGGGCGTCTCCGTCGCAGGCCTGGGCCACGGCGAAACCATGCCACCACAGGGAGCGCTGACATGTGGACCCCCGCCCGCCAGACAAGACTTTGCAGAAAATAATCCGAAATGACGCCGCTGCTGCAAACAGTTAGTGGTTTTGTGCGGGTTTGTAGCCAATCTGATGAACAATGGCCGCAGACCGCCTTACTCCTCCATCGCCTCCAACTCATCAATGAACCCGGCGATCATCGACAATCCCTTGTCCCAGAACTTCGGGTCTGACGCATCAAGGCCAAACGGGGCGAGCAGTTCCTTGTGGTGCTTTGACCCGCCAG
>JAAFHS010000482.1 GCA_013298485.1 Rhodobacterales bacterium | reverse complement strand
CCCAGCGGCAGCCCACCGATCCGCGCCGCCTCGACGGCTGCAAAGTCGGTCATCCCCTCGTGGAAGGCGAAGACCATGCGCCGAAGCGCGACTGCGGCCATGTGGTTCGAAAACTCCAACCTGGCGGTGTCGTCAACGGTCACTTTGGCCCGCAGGCCATGACCGGGATGCATGAAAAGTGCTGTTGCATTCTCGACCCGGCTGGCCCGCTGGCGAAGCGGATCGGCCAGGAAGGCGGGGATGTCGAGAGCAAGAGCAGGGTCGGCGCCGGGCGCAAGTTCGTCCGCCTCAAACCACTTCCACCCCACCGCGCCAACCACAGCGCCCGCCGGGATCTGGCTGTCAAGCCAGTCCCACAGCCGCCGTGTCCCGCGCGGCTGGCTGGGCAACGACAGCGAGGCGCAATGGCCGGTGCGGATCATCCCGGCCTGCACCAGGGGCGAGACGGCGGTGTAAGCCAGGCATTCGTTCCCGGCGAGGAGAAGCGCGTCGCCCGGAGTCACCACCAGCACCGCCTCTTCAAAGCGCGGGTCAAAGCCGGTCAACCAGTGCAGGTTTGCCGCATGCTGACGGTCGCCATAGATCACCAGTGCGGCGTAGCCTGCTGCCTCTATCGACGCCCGCACCGCCTGCAGCCGTGCCGCAGCCTCGGCCAGGGCGAAGGGGGGTGGCAGATCGGGTGTGCCGTGGTCTGGCCAGTCCAGGCGCTGCAAACGTGTCATCGGGGCCTCTCTTGTTGCCATGCAGGATCGCATGCCACGCAACGGCTCGTCGAGCGTTTCATGCATGCCATGCCGACGCGGCAACCTTGCTTGCGAATCCCGAAACCTGCGCCTATATGCACGCTTGAGAGGTTGGCGCGGGCAGGCGCCTCGCCAACCCGGTCAGGTCCGGAAGGAAGCAGCCGTAACGAGACCCGCTTGGGTCGTTGTCCAGCCTCTCACCTTTTCAACCCTGTTGAGACGGAGGGTGCCTATGACTGTCGCTGCATCGCTCCGGGCCGGAGCACGCTAGGGCTACCCGCCCTGGTGAGTGCAGTCCCGCCCGATCAAGCCGCCCGCATGTCCGCATCGGATCTGCACCGGGCATCGCTCTCGTTTTCAGGGAACGCTTCCGTTGGAACACTCCACCCCTCTTGCCAGCCTTGGCTGGTCCAACTTCTTTCTTTCGCAACTTGACGAAACCGAACTGTCGCTTACGCCCGTCCGCATCACCGGGGTTCACCGCGGCCAGATCGACGGCCTTTCCGTGGCCGGTCCTGTGACCCTGCCCATGGCGGGCGGCTTTTCGACCGGCAGTCTGGCCATCGGGGACTGGATCCTGGCGGATGGCGACCGCATTGCGCGATGTCTTGACCGCAAGACCGAGCTTGCCCGTCGTGCGGCGGGAACCGGCAATGCAAAGCAACTGATCGCGGCAAATGTCGATACGCTGTTCATCGTCACATCCTGCAACGCCGACTTTAACCCGGCCCGGCTGGAGCGCTATCTTGCGCTTTCGGCCGAAGCCGGCACCGAAGCAGTGGTCCTGCTGACCAAAGCCGATACCAGCGCCGATACCGATGACTACCGTGACCGGGCTGCGCGGCTGCAACGGGGTCTTGTTGTGCTGACGCTGGACGCGCGCGATCCGGGGGCGGCTGCCACGCTGGGCGCATGGTGCGGTGATGGGCGGACGGTGGCGCTTCTTGGCTCGTCCGGTGTCGGCAAGACAACGCTGACCAATTCCCTGACGGGTCTTCAGGGCGCGACGGGGCCAATCCGGGACAGCGACGCGCGTGGCCGTCACACCACGACATTCCGGTCCATGCACAGCCTGGCCGGTGGCGGCTGGCTGATCGACACGCCGGGCATGCGATCACTTGGCCTGACGGATGCCTCGGCCGGGATCGATACCGTGTTTCAGGATGTGACCGAACTTGTCGGCCTTTGCCGGTTCCGCGACTGCACCCATCAGTCCGAGCCGGGTTGTGCCGTGCGGCAGGCCATCGCCGACGGTACGCTGGATGAGGCTCGCCTCAATCGCTGGGACAAGCTGAAGCGCGAGGATCGGTTCAATAGCGAAACTCCGGCCGAGGCGCGCGAACGGGCGCGGCGGTTTGGTCGACAGATCAAGAAAAGCCTGGCCACCAAGACGCGGTTTGACGGAGACAAGCGGTAGGAGATCTGGCGGCGCTGGCGGGGCGGGTTGCCTTGCCAGCGCCAGAGGGGGATGACCTGTCAGTCCAGGATCGCGGGCCACAGCACCGCATTCCGCCGGTGAAACGGGGGGATATGGCCGATGCTTTGCAGGCCGAAGTCGGCGGGTCGCAGGACAAGCTGCGACTTCATCGCTTCGGGGTACAGGGCCCGCGCGCGCCAGACAGCGGCGGGGGGCACCAGATCGTCATCCGCAACGGCGATCATCTTCAGGCGGCACTGCACCCGCGACGGGTCGGGCAGGGGCAGCGTCCGGCCCACATCCGACAGGTGCCAGCCGGGCGTGAGGCACCAGCGTCGCCAGTCCCGGTAAACCCCGCGCGGCAGGTTCGCGCCAAGCCCAAGGCTTTGCCCAGGCAGATAGCCCGCCAAAGCCGCCGCCGCCCGCACCGGCCAGGACCAGAACACCCGCGCCTTCCAGCGGTAGCGCAGGGGGTGATCAGTCACATGGGTCAACCCGGCGCCAAGTGTGATCACCCTTTCGACCTGCCGCATCGCCTCATGCCAGCCAAGCCACAGCCCGCCCACCGAATGGCCGATAACCCAAAGCGGTGTGTCGGGATAAAGCGAGGCGAGCTTGGCCAAAGCCGCCGCCTGATCGTAACGCCCCCAGTCTGTCA
>JAAFHS010000481.1 GCA_013298485.1 Rhodobacterales bacterium | reverse complement strand
CCCGGCCAGCAGGGCCGCGTCTTCCTGATGCGCGAATGGCTGGAGCTGGACACCGACGAGATCTGTAAGGAAACCGGCGTGAGCACGACCAATCTGTTCGTGCTGCTGCACCGCGCGCGGCTGCGGCTGCGGGAGTGCCTGCAACTGAACTGGTTCGCCGGACAACGGGCAACAAGCTGAACGGAACACGCCCATGCGACTGAAACTGACCTGCCGGGACACCACGCGCCTCGTCCTCGAAGGCGAAGACCGCACGCTTCCACTGGGCGAGCGGGTGCTGGTCCGCGTCCACCTGGGCTACTGCAAGGGATGCAGCCGGTTCTCGAAGCAGGTCCACCTGATGCGCGGCGCGCTGGAGGACTGGCGACGCCATGCCTCCGGCACGGACGACGCGCCGCCGGCACGCTGACTCAGCGCACCCGGGATTGCTGAAGCTTGGCCAGTGCAACGTCGGTCACCGTCTGGCCATTGCAGGGGGCGGCGTACTGCGGCGCCGACGGCTTCATCGCACGGTGCAGCAGCTTGCGGGTCGCCGTGAGGAGCGACAGGCGTCCAGTGAACAACCGCTCCAGGACATCGCTTGCCCGGATCCAGCCACGATAGAGGCACCCCGCCGCGGTATCCCCCGGTGCAAGCTCCGCCAGCACCAGCCGTGGCCACGCCACCCACAGGCCACGCTGCCAGGCGGCCGCCTGACGCAGGTAGCCGATGGCCTCCACCCGAAGTCCGAGCGCCAGGGCCCGGTGCGCCACCGCCAGGCAATAGTGGCGCCGCAGGCGCAGCGTCTCCTCGTCGGTGCAATCAGGCCCAGCGAACAGCTCGTCAAAAAACCCCAGCTTGTTCACCTCGAACCGGTAGCCACCGCTGCCGGTGGCCAGATGGGCCTGTGCGAGCGGCTGGTTTCCGGCCGCTCGCTCGTACTTGATTGCCGAGGGCACCGCGATCATGCTCGCAGGGAACGCCCGGGCCAGCCGAGCCAGAAAGTGGTAGTCCGCAGCGCTGCGGGTATGGGTGGCAAAGGGACCGATCTGGTCAATCGCTTCACGGGTACACAGCGTCACCGGCAACCAGTTCAGATAGCCCCAGCGCATGTGCGCAAAGAGCTTGCCCTGGTAGAGCATCGCGTCCGGCAGCCCGATCGACTCGACGACGTCGCGCCCCCAGTCACCGACGATGCGCTTGCGCTCGTAGACGCGCAGGTAGTCGTCCTTGACCCCCGTTGGCAGCAGCAACGCACGGGAGCGTATGGCCCGGGCAAAACCGCAGTACAGAACGCCGATATCGTGCCGATCATGCAGGATCGGGGGCGATCCGTCGCCCAGGTCCTCAACGAACTCGGTGGTCACCCAATGACGGTCCGGATGCGCGCGCAGAAATGCGGTCGTCAACGCCAGAAAATGCGGCAACCATTCATCATCGGAGTCCAGAAAGGTGATGAATCGGCCATGGGCCGCCTTCAATCCGGTGTTGCGAGCGGCATACACACCCTGATTGCTTTGTTCGATGTAGCGGATCCGTGGATCCAGCCCATCCAGCCGCGCACGCGTTCCATCGGTCGATCCGTCGTCGACGACGATCAGCTCCCAATCACTGAAAGACTGCTTCAGAACACTGGAAACCGCTCGACCGATCACATCGACTCGATTGAATGTTGGCAAAACGATGGAAACTTCAGGCATTTGTCAATGGGTCGGTCGCCAAGCACAAGAAGATTTTTGCTACCTGATCACGAATCAGGCAACTTTGCTTGTTCGTCCGAATCGTAGTCGCAACAAATGTGGCGGTCTACAATGATCGGGCACCAGACGCGGGGTTTCATTTTGGATTCAGACTTGCAACTGCCAGTTCGACCCGTCCGAAGCGCGAAAGCCCGCTCCCGAAAATGAAAGCACCGAAGACTACATGGGGTTCATCGCATGGACTGGCTTCACAATACGCCCGCCTCGTTCGATTGAATTTCTCATTTCGGGTTTTCCAGTCTTGTTTCCACATCGGATATTTGTCATCGCGAGCCGCAACGCATGCCCGAATACGTAAATTCCATTTACCTCGCAGACTGCTGCGGTTCGGCGCCCTGGTTGCGGGAGCGACGCCCACTTCGATGGAAACATTAAGTTACGTTACGGATAATATCAATGCCACGGGAACACTACCCGGGGAGTGGGAGTAACTCGAATGATCAGGATTTCTCGCCCGATTGCGCGCTGGTTCGTACAAGCACGGTACCCATCCGGCACCAATTTGCTGCCTATCTTGATGTACCACCGCGTTCTGACCGAACCAGACCCTTTGCAGCCGGACGTCCCGCACCAGGCCTTGCTTGCCGAGCAGTTCCGTACGCTGGCCGGAGCCTTCAACGTTCTGCCTCTTCACGAGGCGGCCGAGTTGCTTCAGCAAGGCGGTTTGCCACCAGGGGCGGCCTGCATCACCTTCGATGACGGCTACCGGGACAACCACGATCTTGCGCTGCCTCTGCTGCGCGAATACAAGCTGCCCGCCACCGTGTTTGTCGCTACCGGCTACCTCAATGACGGGCGCATGTTCAACGATTCGGTGCTGGAGACCGTCCGCCGCCTGGACACGGGCGAGATCGACCTTTCGCGGGTGGGACTCGGCAAGCGCCTGGTGAGCGACGTCGCCTCACGACGCACCTTGATCGCGGACCTCACGAAGGCAGTCAAGTACCTCGAACCAGCCGAACGGGACGAATTCTGTGAAGACCTTTGCCGCCGCGCCGGATCTCGCCTGCCGACGGATCTGATGATGAGCGACGTGCAGGTCAAGGCCATGTCCGACGCAGGGGTCGACATCGGCGGCCACACCGTC
>JAAFHS010000480.1 GCA_013298485.1 Rhodobacterales bacterium | reverse complement strand
TTTGGCCAGGATGTCAGTGACGTGCCGCCGAACCGGCGCAATGTGAACACGGTGTTTCAGGATTACGCCCTGTTCCCGCATCTGAACGTGCGCGACAATGTGGCCTACGGCCTGATGGTCAAGGGTATGGGGCGTGCCGCGCGCTATGGGCGCGCCGATGAGATGCTGGCGCTGGTCAAGCTGGACGGCTACGGCGACCGCAAGCCGGGGCAGCTGTCGGGTGGCCAGCGGCAGCGTGTGGCACTGGCGCGGGCCTTGGTGAATGAGCCGCGCGTGCTGCTGTTGGATGAACCTTTGGGTGCCCTTGATCTGAAGCTGCGCGAGGCGATGCAGGATGAGTTGAAGGCGCTGCAGCAGCGGCTGGGCATCACATTTGTCTTTGTCACGCATGACCAGCATGAGGCCTTGAGCATGGCCGATAGCCTTGCGGTGTTCAACGAAGGGCGCATCGCGCAGATCGGCACGCCTGCGGATATCTACGGACGCCCGCGCACACGGTTCGTCGCGGATTTCGTGGGATCATCGAATGTGCTGCCGCCCGATCTGACACGGGCGCTTGGCGGGCCTGCGCAATGGTCATCACTGCGGCCAGAAGCGCTGCATGTCTCGCCCGCCGGGGGGGCGGCCCTGTCCGGCCCGGTGACGAGCCTGCGTTATCTGGGATCGGGCACGCGGGTGATGATCGCCGCCAGCGGGGCCGAGATCGGGGTGTTCGTCCCGGCGGGGATGCCGGTTCCCAACACAGGTGACACGGTCGGCCTGACATTCGCGCCGGATGCGCTGCATGTGATGGACGAGGCATGATGATGGGCCGGATTCTGCCACACCCCGCTTGTCAAGCCTTGTGGCTTTCCGCGCCGGTCAAAGCGAAGAAAGCGGTCACGCTTGATGAGCGCGCCGTCGAGGTCATCGCATGACCGCCCCCGCCATCTTTCCCGAACGCGGGCTGGCCGACCGGCTGACGGCGACCTTCTGGCGCAGGCCCAATCTGTTGCTGATCCTGCTGATCGCGCCGCCGCTGATCTGGCTGGGGGTGGTATATCTGGGTTCGCTCGCCGCCCTGCTGTGGCAGTCTTTCTATTCGATTGACGAGTTTTCGGGCGTGGTGAAAGAAGAATTCACCCTGAAAACCTATGGTGAACTGCTGCGCCCGTCGAATTTCGACATCATCCTGCGCACGCTTGCCATGTCGGTGGCGGTGACGCTCGCCTGTGCCGTGATCGCCTTTCCGATTGCTTATTTCGCGGCACGCTATGCGCGCGGGCGGTGGAAGGCGGTGTTCTATCTCGGCGTGCTGCTGCCCCTGTGGTCCTCCTATCTGGTGAAGGTCTATGCGTGGAAGATGATCCTGTCGAAGGAAGGGATCATCGGCTGGGTCGCGGATGTGAGCCATACCAATTTCGCCCTTGATGCGCTGCTGGCGCTGCCCGTGATCGGGGGCAATTCCCTGTCGACGTCCTACATCGGCACCTGGATGGTCTTCGTCTATGTCTGGCTGCCCTACATGATCCTGCCGATGCAGGCCGCGCTGGAGCGTGTGCCGACCACGATGCTGGAGGCATCGGCCGATCTGGGGGCCACGCGCGGACAGACCTTCCGCACGGTGATCCTGCCACTGGCGCTGCCCGGGGTGATCGCGGGGTCGATCTTTACCTTTTCGCTGACGATGGGGGACTACATCATCCCCAAGATCATCGGCACATCGGCGCGGTCCATCGGGATGGCGGTATCCGAATTTCAGGGCACCGCAGGCAACCTGCCGCTGGCTGCGGCTTTTGCCGTGGTGCCGATTGTGATCATGGTGATTTATCTGGCGCTGGCCAAACGGGCGGGGGCGTTCGATGCACTCTGACCGCGCCTCCCTGCCGCTGAAGATCGCGGCCATCGCGGGGCTGTTGTTTTTGCACCTGCCGATCCTGTTGATCTTCACTTACGCGTTTTCGACCGAGGTGCGCGGCTATACCTTTCCGCCACCCGGGTTCACGACCGAATGGTTCGGCGTTGCCTGGAACCGGGCCGATATCTGGCCACCCTTGTATCTGTCGCTGAAGGTGGCGGCGGTCTCAACTGTGCT
Source organism: Rhodobacterales bacterium (assembly GCA_013298485.1). Classification (GTDB taxonomy): domain Bacteria; phylum Pseudomonadota; class Alphaproteobacteria; order Rhodobacterales; family Rhodobacteraceae; genus JAAFHS01. Next base: position 760 of record JAAFHS010000480.1, on the reverse strand, counting down.
GGCACTTCTGCTGGGCACGCTGGTGGCCGCCGCCATGGCGCGCACCCGGTTTTTCGGGCGTGAGCAGTTGTCATTGCTCATCATCCTGCCGATTGCGCTGCCGGGGATCATTACGGGGATGTCGCTGCGGTCGGCCTTCGCGCTGATGGATATTCCGTTTTCGACATGGACGATCATCCTGGGCCACGCGACCTTCTGCATCGTGATCGTCTACAACAACGCCGTGGCCCGGTTTCGCCGCCTGTCGGGCGGGATACTGGAGGCATCGGCCGATCTTGGCGCCAACAGTTTTCAGACGTTCCGGCATGTGCTGCTGCCCAACCTCGGCTCTGCCCTGCTGGCAGGCGGGATGCTGGCGTTTGCACTGTCGTTTGACGAGGTGATCGTGACCACCTTTACCGCAGGATCGGGGGCGGATGCGAAAACCCTGCCGATCTGGATGCTGGATGAGCTGATCCGGCCACGGCAGCTGCCCGTGACGAATGTGGTGGCCATCGTGGTGTTTGCGGCGACGTTCGTTCCGATCCTGCTGGCCTATGCGCTGACGCGCGGCGGATCGGACATTGCGGGCGGCGGGAAGTAGGGGTGCTTTTGCCGGATCATTCGCAATCTGCGGGTGTTGGATGGCGATGATTATTTTGGTTGCGGGGACAGGATTTGAACCTGTGACCTTCAGGTTATGAGCCTGACGAGCTACCGGGCTGCTCCACCCCGCGACGGGTGTTCCGAGGGGATTGGTTTCGGAACCGGTGTTGTGTTT
>JAAFHS010000048.1 GCA_013298485.1 Rhodobacterales bacterium | reverse complement strand
AGCGAATGCACCGGCGGGATATCCGTGACCACACGCGGCACCTCGGCCTGCGCCGTACCACAGGCCATCAACAGACTCGCCATTCCGATCGTTATGGTATAACGCATCATCTCAGCCCTTTCTGCAATCCTCAGCCGCATAAACAACGTAATACTATAACAGGTCAACCCCGTATTATGGCAAGCCCTTCGCACATGCATGACCCCGCCTGCACGGCCTGTGCCACACCAGACCTTGCCTTCGCAGACCACAATCACGGCAATTGCACCACCGATGTGCTGGCCCGCGCCGATCTGCTCGCTGCCGCGAACGGTGCGCGCCTGACCCCCGTGCGCCGCCGCGTACTCGAGATTTTGCTTGAGGATCATCGCGCCCTTGGGGCCTATGACGTGCTGCAGCGCCTTGCCGCCGACGGCTATGGCCACCAGCCCCCCGTCGCCTACCGCGCATTGGATTTTCTGGTTGAACAGGGGCTCGTCCACCGCATCCACCGCCTGAACGCCTTCACTGCCTGCATGCACCCGGGCGAGGCGCATGCCCCGGCCTTCCTGATCTGTGCCACCTGCAGTGCGGTGGCCGAGGCGCCCGCCGCCCCGGTCCGCAGCGCCCTTGACCGCGCTGCGAAAACACTTGGCTTTGTCATCAGAGCGTCGCATGTCGAAGCGGTCGGTCTGTGCCCCGCCTGTCAGGCCACTGCAGCATGACCCTGATCGCCGCCGAAAACCTGTCAGTCCGGATGGGGCATACGGACGTGCTGCAGGGCGTGACCCTGTCCATCAAACCGGCCGAGATCGTGACGATCCTCGGCCCCAACGGATCGGGCAAATCGACCCTTCTCCGCGCACTTCTGGGCATCGTGCCACCATCGTCGGGCCGCATCTTGCGGCAGGCGGCCCTGCGTGTGGGCTATGTGCCGCAACGGCTGACCATCGACCGCAGTCTGCCGATGACCGTGCGCCGCTTTCTGTCGCTGCCCACGCGCTGCACCGACGCGGCCGCCACCGCCGCGCTGTTGCGTGTTGGCCTTCCGGGCGTCGAAACCCGCCAGATGGCCGATCTGTCGGGCGGGCAATTCCAGCGCGTTCTCCTCGCCCGCGCGCTGCTGTCCGATCCACAGCTTCTGGTGCTCGATGAACCCACGCAAGGCCTCGATCAGCCAGGCGAGGCCGCCTTTTACCGCCTGATTGCCGAGGTGCGCGAAACGACAGGGGCCGCCATCCTGATGGTCAGCCATGATCTGCATGTCGTGATGGCCGCATCCGACCGCGTCATCTGCCTGAACGGGCATATCTGCTGTGAAGGCACGCCCCGCGTGGTCTCGAACGCCCCCGAATATCGCGCACTCTTTGGTCTGGGCACGCAGGGGGCGCTGGCCCTTTATCAGCATGAACATGATCACACCCATGACCACGATCATGCCCATCACGATCACGAACACCATGCTGGATGACTTCCTGACCCGCGCCGCCCTCGCAGGCATCGGCGTCTCGCTGGCCACCGGCCCCTTGGGCAGCTTTGTCGTCTGGCGGCGCATGGCCTATTTCGGGGATGCCACATCGCATGCCGCGATCCTTGGCGTGGCCCTTGCCCTGGCCACCGACCTGCCCGTCGGTCTGGGCACCCTTGTCGTGGCCCTTGCCATGGCCGCCACCGTCTCCACCCTCGCCACCAAAGGTTGGGCGATGGATACCACCCTGGGTGTGCTTGCCCATTCCGCACTGGCCGCAGGCCTCGTCGCTGTGTCCTTCATCCCATCGGTGCGCACTGACCTCTCCGCATACCTCTTCGGCGATATCCTCGCCGTCAGCCGCATGGATCTGGCCTATATCTGGGGCGGGGCCGCCCTTGTGCTGGGCCTGCTTGGCTGGCGCTGGTCCGCCCTGCTGACGGCCACGCTGAACCCCGATCTCGCCCATGCCTCCGGCATCAACCCGGATCGTGAGCGTCTTGTGCTGACCCTTGCCCTTGCCGTAGTCGTCGCCGTCGCCATCAAGGTCGTCGGTGCCCTGCTGATTGCCGCCATGCTCATCATCCCCGCCGCCGCCGCGCGCGGCGTCACCCGCACACCCGAAGGCATGGCGGGCGCGGCCAGCCTGATCGGGGCGCTCGCCACAATCGCGGGCCTTTGGGGATCGCTGAGATGGGATACCCCCGCAGGCCCCTCGATCATCGTTGCCGCAACCTTTGCCTTCGCCCTGTCCGCCGCCGCCGCCCGCAGGGTCTGACAGGCCCGCCGTCGCCTCTGCCATCGCCACGGATGCCGTCAGGGCTGCCGATCATCAGGCCTTTCTGTCGCCCCGGCCACCAGACCATAGCGTTCCACCAGCCGCCAGACATGCCCCGGCACCATGTTCTTCATCCGCGCCGGATGCATGCGGCGCAGGTGCAGGATCGTCTCTACCGCCTTCATCTCCACCCGTGCCCGCGCGAATTCCAATCCCCGCGGGCCGATGCGCGGCTGCAGCCAGCTGACAATGGGGCGCAGCCAGTTCGGCATCCGGCGCAGCGGCATGCCCCCCGCCGCCCGCGCCGTGTTGTCCATGAACCCCTTCACTGCGCCCATGCGTTTGCCCTTGTCCGTCAGCGCCCTGATCTGCAGATCATCCCCCAGCAGCGCCATCAGTTCCGCCCCGCGCGCGTTCCGCACGATCACCCACTGATCCCCGTCGCCACCCATATAGCCCACCGTGATATCGGCCAGCCGGTTGGTGTAATCGACACAGGTCTTGCAGGTCAGCGGAAAGAAATCGGCAGGCAACTGACTGATCGGCAGTTGCAGAAACGGGATGGTGCGCCCCCGCCTGCCATCGTCATAGCGCAGCTCCACCTGAAAATCCGCCCGGAACTCCAGATAGCTGATGCCACCCGGTACCGGGTCGAGCAGGTTCAGGAAAGTATGGAAATTTTCCGTGGTGGTGTTGTCCGAACAGGGCGTGCCGATCACATAAATCCGCTCAAATCCCAGCTCTGCCTCCAGCGCGCGCAGGGCATAGACCTGGCAGGGAATACCGATCATCGCGATCCGTTTGTACCCGGCCGCCGCCGCTGGCTCCAGCAGCGCCACTGTCGGCGCATATCCCATCCGCATGCCCCGCACCTGCGCCATCGCGGCGGGGTCCGTCACGATCACGGGCAGCGGTTTCCAGCGGTCAACCGGGTCGGGTGCCACGGTCAGAACCGCCTCCACCGCCCCGGTTTCCAGCAGTCTTGCAGCAATCGTTGTGGTGATGCCCGTCCATTGTGCGCCGGGGGCTGCGGGGGAAAGGCGCGCCCGGTGCATGGACTGCGCCACGCCAAAGAACGCCTCATCATCCTGCCCCGGTTCGGCCACACGCCCGTGCACCTGTGCCTCAAGGCGCGGATAATCGGGGCGGATGAACTGGCAGGCCCGCCCGCAATCCTTGCCATCCCCCATCCGCGACACCCCGCAATCGGTGCAAAGACCGCCGATCTGGGGAACGGTCAGGCCGGGCAAGGCAGGCGTGGGTGCATTCATAGGGCGCAGCATAGCCAGCGCGCCGGGCAATTCCAGCGTTTTGCGGCAGCAGACGGGCGGCATTTGGCCCATTCGGGGATTTCTTTCCCCCGTGCCCTTGTGCGAATCCCTCAACTGGCCCATATGCGACGGGCGAAAGCACTAAATGCGACCTTCTGTTCCCTTGCGGCATCAGTAAGCGATCTTGACGTGACTGAGCCAAGCCATCGCATGCTGCGGGTGGCACCAAGACAGGAGATCTCACGATGGCCAACGGCACCGTGAAGTGGTTTAACTCGACAAAAGGCTTCGGCTTCATTGCACCCGCCAATGGCGGCAAGGATGTGTTCGTGCACATCTCGGCAATGGAACGCGCAGGCATCCGCCAGCTCGATGACGGTCAGGCAGTGACCTTCGACATCGAAGCAGGCCGTGATGGCCGCGAGTCGGCGATCAACCTCGCCCTCGCATAGTCCTTTCGGGTCTATGAGATTTGAAACGGGGGTGGCCTTTGGCCGCCCCCGTTTTGTATTTTTACCACCATGTTCATCCGCCATCATGATTCAATTTTTGACCGTTTGGTGAAACTCCTGTGCCTGTCCTCGCGTAACGTCATCACCTCAAGCCGAGGTCGATAACATCCATCATCAGGGCATCACATGACACGCAAACTCGCTTTTCTTTTTGCTACCGTTTCTTTTTTTGGCGCTGGCGCAGGCTCCGCGCATGAAATTCTGCTGGTACCAAGCGTTGCCGACGGCAACTTGACTGTCACCATCGAATCCACCCACCGCTTTGTCGCGCCGGAAGAGCTGGAGGATGCCACGACGATGGAGGCGATGCTGGTGACCCCAGCTGGCTCTGAGACCCTGCCGATCACGCAAGCGGGTGAGTTGAGCCTGCAAGTGCAGACGGCGGCACCAGCGGGCGGGGCTTATGCAGTCGTGCACCGGTTGGGCCTGATCTATTCCAATACGCCCGATGGATACAAACCCGGCACGCGTGTCGAAAACCCCGATGCGATCTTCACCAACCGGTATGAGAAGTATTCAAAAGCGTTGATCAACGGGTCGGACGCGGCCTTTGCGATGGCACCTTTGGGGCATCCCTTGGAAATCGTGCCGCTGTCGAACCCGGCTGATCTGAAGGCGGGCGACGAATTCAAAGTGCAGGTTCTGTATAACGGCGAACCGATTGCTGCCGAAGTGCAGGCCACATTCGCGGGCTTCAGCGACACGCCGATGACCTTTGCCTATGCGACCGAGACATCGGAAACCGATGTGGGCGTGGCCACGGTCAAGGTGTGGGAGCCGGGCTACTGGTATGTGCGCGTGGCCCATGAGGCCGATGATCCGGATGCCAATGTCGACACGCATGTCCTGCGCGCCATCCTGTCGTTCGATGTGAAATGAGGGCGGCCCTTCTGGCCACCGTGTTCGGGGTTGGGGTGGCATGTGCTGCCCCAACCGCGCAGGCCCATTCTGTCGGCTGGTCTGTCAATCCCGAAGATCAGGCGGTGGTGTTGCAGTTCACCTACGGTGGCGGCGATCCGATTGCCTTTGCCGAGGTGACGGTCACTGCCCCTAACGGGCAGGTCTATCAGAAGGGCCGTGCCGACCGCGCGGGCAAATTCGCAGTGGCAATGCCTGCGGGTGCGGGCGATGGCGAATGGACGGCGGCAGTTGTCGATGGTGAGGGCCACAGCCTGACCGCGCGCTTCAGTGCAGGTTCGGAACAGCGCGTCGTCGCGGTACGCGAAACGCTGGGTCAGGCGATGGGGGTTCTGGCCCTGATCCTGATGATGACCACGGTGGTGCTGGCGGTGCAGCTTTGGGGTCTGCGCAGTCGCAAGGCCGCCCAAAGCTGACCTGTTTGCGCTGTGTGTCTCTGGGCGGTAAGCATCCCCCCCCCCGACGCTGCCGCCCGTTGCCATCTTGCATGGTCAGCTACGGGGCGGATCATCACCTTCTGCGCTGTTTGCCGACCTGGCATCCTGCACCGCCGCCGCAGGCGGTTTCTTTCCGAAGAATTTGTTCTTGGCCCAGATCAGCGGCAGGACCAGTACGACCGCGCCCTTTTTCATGAACAGCAGGATCACCGCGATCAGCCCGCCAAGTGCGGCTTTCCCGAACTTGACCCCGACAAGGGCTGCCAGAACCCCCAGCGCACCTGTCGCCGATACCGCGTCACCGGCAACGTAGCTGCCATAATCCTGGCCCGGCTGTGATTGATAATGCGCAAGCGTGGCATCCACCATGCCGCGGATCTCGGCCTCGGTCGGGTTGTTGCTGATGGTGACAATCGTAAAGGCGACATAGCCCTGGCGATCAAACACGCTGGCCTTGATATTGATGTTGGTCTCGCCGTCCCAGGTGGATTCAGTCGCATAGTACAGCACGTTCTTCGCGGTATCGAGCGTGGGGTACACCAGCCATCCCTTGAACGCGACCGGCACGCCAAGCTGTTCGCCCTGCGCCCTCAGCCCCGCGGCAAGGTCCGTCTCGATCGTCCGGATCGCCTCGTCCTTGTCCGATGATTGCCAGTCGTCCATTGTGACATAGCCGTCGGAATTCGGCTGCTCGAACAGGACGACGTCCGCACCCGGCACCAGAAAGAATGTCAGCGTGTCCATGCCATCGCAGCTCGCCCAGCCCCAATCCACCTTGGCAATCGTGCAGGCATCGGTTTTTGAGACATAAAAGCTGTTGGGGTTGTCCGCGCTGATGCTTCCCCGCGCCATGCTGAGCGGCCCGCTAAACGACAACGGCTCCGCCTGATCCGCCTGGGCATGGGCCGTGCAGGCCGATATCAGCGCTGAAAAGGCAAAGAAAACCGCGGCAATCGCCCTGCGGCTGCGTCTGAAAAATGGCATCATCATGCTGTCCTGCGCATCACATATACCAAAGCGTCGCGCGTTGCGCTGTTCTGGTCAAGCAAATGATGCGTATCCCCATGCAACAATGTCCGGGTGGCTGCGCGACAATCCCCGCACGCGCGGAATTGACTGGACCTTGCCGTGCAAGCTGGCAAGTCTGCCGCCATGGACAAGACACCCGTTTCCTCGCACACCAACCGGATCGACCTGATCCGCCCCGACGCCCCGGCCCTTGCGGCATGGGGCCCGCGTCCCGTGGGGGTGCGGACGCTGCATCTGGTTGATCCAGGACGGATCGACATCCTGAACACGACAGAGGCGGCCCTCGCCCATTGCGACCGCCCTCTGCCGGTCGAGATGTGGTATCCGGCGACGCCCGGCACGCCACCCGGCACGACCTATCACACGCTGCTGCGCGACGGGCACCGGGCCATCACCCTGCAGGGCCGGGCCGCACGCGATGCGGTGCAGGCGGATGGTGCGTTTCCCCTTGTCATCATCTCGCACGGCTATCCCGGCAATCGCATGCTCATGTCGCACCTGGGCGAAAACCTTGCCTCCAAAGGCTATGTCGTGGCCAGCATCGACCACACCGACAGCACCTATGCCGACAAGGCGGCTTTCGGCTCCACCCTGTACAACCGCCCCCTCGACACCGCCTTTGTGCTGGATGCGATGGCGGATCATGCAGATACCGCCCGCGTGGCGATCATCGGCTATTCCATGGGCGGCTATGGCGCGCTGATTTCCGGCGGCGCGGGTCTGGCCGAGGCTGCCATGACCGAAGACGTCGTCCCACCCCAGGGCCTGCTGCGCCGTCATCTGACACCGGTGGTCGACCCGCGCCTTGCAGCCATCATTCCCATCGGCGCATGGGGGCGGCAGCGCGGCGCTTGGGACGCTGCTGGCATGGCAGGCCTGCGCGTGCCAGCGCTGATCATCGCAGGGTCTGCCGATGATGTGTCGGGTTATGCGGATGGCATGCGCCTGATTTTTGACGAGGCTGTGGGCACCACGCGGCATCTGCTGACGTTTCAGGATGCCGCCCACAACGCAGGTGCCCCGATCCCCGCCCCGTGGCAGGCATGGGAGCCGTCGGCACATCTGGATTTCATGCCGTTTGATCACTACGCCGATGCGGTCTGGGATACTGTCCGGATGAACAACATCACCCAGCATGTCGTGACAGCCTTTCTGGGCCTCCATCTGAAGGGTGACACCGCGATGGCCGCCTACCTGACCGATGCCTGGCAGGGCTTTGCCCCCGGCACGGCACGCAGCCTGCGGCTGGAGACACGCGCGCGGGGCAGCTAAACCACGCGCCATGCCTGCGGATAACGATATTCCTCAAGGTTCGGACCCGGCCCGATACGGTCGATGACTGCGAAAAGGCCGGGGGCGTGCAGCGGTGTCAGCACCCCGTGCCATGTGCCGCGATGCAGGTTGATGCCTTGAGTGCCGTTGGTGATAAAAGCCTGCGGCGTGGCCTGCGGGTCGGATGCCACGATCACAAGGAACGGATGCTGCGTCATGGGTACAAAGGCCTGCGATCCGTCCGGATGACGCTCGATCAGATCGAATGTGTAGGGCAGGGCGCGCGGCTGGGCCGAAAAAATCGACACCCCGGCGCGGCCATCGCCGAAATCAAGGCGGGCGCGGTCATGGTGGCGCTGGCATAGCCCTGCGTTGATCAGGCGGAAATCGCCTGTCGCGTCCAGCACATCGCCATACGGCGCGAACGCGGTGGCGGTCAGGGGTTCGGGTTTGATCTGCATCGCTGGCCTTCTTTGCAGGCGCCGGGGGTTTCACACCCCCGGACCCCCGTGGGATAGTTGGGAACAGAGGAAGATGTCAGCGGGGTGGGCCGAACGCACCGGGGCCGCGCAATTTCGCATGGCGGTTCACGTCCTTGTACAAAAGATACCGGAACGGCCCCGGCCCCGCCGCATAGCAGGCCTGCGGGCAATAGGCGCGCAGCCACATGAAATCACCCGCCTCCACCTCCACCCAGTCCTGGTTGAGTTTATAGACCGCGCGGCCCTGCAGCACGTAAAGCCCGTGCTCCATCACATGGGTTTCCTCGAACGGGATCACGCCGCCCGGCTGAAACGTCACGATGTTGACATGGCAGTCATGCGCGAGGTCCGCAGGATCGACAAACCGCGTCGTGGCCCAGACACCATTCGTGTCGGGCATTGCAATCGGGGGGATCAGTTTTTCATTGGTCACGAAAGCCTGTGGTGCGGCGACGCCCGGGGCGGGTTCATACAGTTTGCGGATCCAGTGGAACCGCGCAGGCGTGCCCCCTTCGGCGAGCAGGGTCCAGCGGGCATCCGCCGGGATATAGGCATAGCCGCCCGCATCCAGATCATGCCCCGCGCCATCAATCGTCAGCGTCAGCAGCCCGTCGGTGACAAAGATCACATGTTCCGCCCCGGCCTCCGCGTCCGGTGCATCCGACCCGCCGCCTGGTTGCACCTCCATCACATACTGGCTGAAGGTTTCCGAAAACCCGCTCATCGGCCGCGCGATCAGCCACAGGCGCGTCCCTGTCCAGCCCGGCAGATTGCTGGTCACGATATCCGAAAAGCAGCCCTTCGGGATCACGCAATAGGCATCCGTGAACACCGCACGCCCCGTCATCAGCTGTGTCTGCGGCGGCAGGCCGCCTTTCGGGAAATGATAGGGCGTCATGGCAGGATATCCTTCAGGCGCAGGGCCGCGATGCGTTCGACCTGCGCGCAGGCGGTTTCAAATTCGGTGGCGGTGTCATGGGCAAGGCGGGTTTCGAAGGCGGCAAGGATGCCCGCCTTGTCATGGTCACGCACGGCGATGATGAAGGGAAAGCCGTGTTTCGCCATATAGGCGCTGTTCAGCCGCTGGAATGCGGCGCGTTCCCCGTCCGTCAGCGCATCCAGCGCCGCACTTGCCTGTTCGGCGGTGCTGTCCGGCGTCAGGGTTCGGGCCAGCGCGAGTTTGCCCGCAAGATCGGGATGCGCGCGCAGCACCCCCATGCGCGCATCGGGTGATGCATTGCGGAAGGCGCGCGCCAGTGCACCCAGCAGGCCCACCGCACTGTCATGTGCCGGACCCAGTTCCAGCGCCCAGGCGCGTTCCGCGATCCAGGGCGAATGTTCAAAGATCGACCCGAAGCGCGCGACGAAGGCCGCCTTGTCCATCCGGCTGGGCCTCTCACGCCGGGTAGGCGGGTGCACCTGCGCCCAATGTGCCGCAATGTCGCCGCGCCGCGCAAACCAGACGCCCGCGTGCCCCATCGCATAATCCAGAAACCGCCGCAGCCCCGCAATCTTGCCCGGACGCCCGATCAGGCGGCAGTGCAACCCGATCGAAAACATCTTGGCCGCCCCTGCCTGCCCTTCGGCATACAGCACATCGAATGTGTCGCGCAGATACTGAAAGAACTGCTCCCCCTCGATATACCCCGGTGCCGTCGCAAACCGCATGTCATTCGCCTCCAGCGTATAGGGGATCACCAGCTGGTCCCGCGTGCCCGCCTCCAGCCAGTAGGGCAGATCGTCGTCATAGGTGTCTGAAATCCAGTCGAACGCCCCCGTCTCGGCCACCAGACGCACCGTATTCGTCGAACAGCGCCC
>JAAFHS010000479.1 GCA_013298485.1 Rhodobacterales bacterium | reverse complement strand
CCACCTGCGCCTGAACGCCGCCTTCATGCAGGCCAAGTGCCCGCAGGTGGGCATCTGCCGATGAAAAGGGGGCAACGTGAAACTCATCATTGCAGCAATCAAACCGTTCAAGCTGGAAGAGGTGCGCGAGGCGCTGACGACCATCGGCGTGCGCGGCATGATGGTGACCGAGATCAAGGGCTTTGGGTCGCAATCGGGCCATACCGAGATTTACCGCGGGGCGGAATATGCGGTGAATTTCGTGCCGAAGGTGCGGCTGGAAATCGTGGTGGCGGACGGGCTGGCGGACAGCGTGGTGGAGACCATCGCCAAGACGGCCAAGACCGACAAGATCGGGGATGGCAAGATTTTCGTGCTGGATGTGGAACACGCGGTCCGCGTGCGCACCGGTGAGATCAATGATGACGCGCTGTGACAGCGTCGGGGAAGGGAAAAGCGGTAAAATGAGACATGGTTTGAAACAGATCGGGCTAGGTGCGCTGGGTGCGCTGGCAGCCCTGCCCGCCGGGGCGCAGGAGGCGACGGGGCCGATCCTGAACCCGTCCGTCGAGCAGATGGCGGGGATGGTGGACAAGGGCGATACGACCTGGATGCTGATCTCATCGGCGCTGGTCCTGATGATGGCGATCCCGGCACTGGCACTGTTTTACGGCGGTCTTGCACGCACCAAGAACATGCTGAGCCTGTTGATGCAGGTGTTCATGATCGTGTCGATCTGCGCGATCCTGTGGATGGCCGTGGGCTACAGCCTCGCGTTCACATCGGGATCACCCTATGTCGGCGGGCTGTCGAAGGCGTTTCTGGCGGGGGTGGGCACGGGCACCTATGCGGCGACATTTTCGAACAATGTCTATATTCCGGAATACACCTTCGTGATTTTCCAGATGACATTCGCCTGCATCACGCCGGCGCTGATCATCGGGGCTTTTGCGGAACGGATCAAGTTCTGGCCGCTGATGGTGTTCGTGATCGGCTGGTCGCTGCTGGCCTATTATCCGATCGCGCATATGGTGTGGTTCTGGGCGGGACCGGATTTCCTGTCGGTGCCTGAGTTTGCGGGCGATATGGGGCTGCTGTGGGGCTGGGGTGCGCTGGACTTTGCGGGTGGCACGGTCGTGCATATCAACGCCGGGATCGCGGGTCTGGTGGGCTGTCTCGTCGTGGGGCAGCGGATCGGGCACAACAAGGAGCCGATGCCGCCGCACAGCCTGACGATGACGATGATCGGCGCGTCGCTGCTGTGGGTGGGCTGGTTCGGCTTTAACGCGGGGTCCAACCTTGAATCGAACGGGCTGGCGGCGCTGGCGTTCCTGAACACCTTTGTGGCCACTGCTGCGGCGACACTGTCGTGGTGCATCGTGGAGCAGCTGCGCCATGGCCGTCCATCGCTGCTGGGGGCGGTCACCGGGGCGGTGGCGGGCCTGGTGGCGATCACGCCGGCATCGGGCTTTGCCTCGCCGATGGGGGCTGTGGTGCTGGGTCTGGTGGTGTCGCCTGTGTGTTACATCTTTGTGTCGAGCGTGAAGAAAGCCTTCGGCTATGACGACAGCCTGGATGTGTTCGGGGTGCATGGCATCGGCGGCATCGTGGGCGCGATCGGCACGGGCATCCTCGCGGATCCGTCACTGGGCGGACAGGGCTTTTTCGACTATACCGTGTTCCCGGCGGTGGCGGGGGCCTATGACATGGGCGCGCAGGTCTGGACGCAGATCAAGGCGGTTGCGGTGACCGTGGTCTGGTCTGGTGTGGTGTCGCTGGGCCTGTTCTTTGTCATCAAGGTGGTGTTCGGGCTGCGGCCCTCGGCGGAGGATGAACGCCAGGGCCTGGATCAGACCTCGCATGGCGAGACTGCGTATAACATGTAAGGCAAGGGCCGGGTGTCTGCCCGGCCTTGCTTTGCGGCCATCAGCCTGTCCGGGCCATCGCAGGATGACCGGGCAGGTTTTCTTTTTTCGGAGCGGTGAGGAAATGGCGCGCCTGCGGCGCAGGTTTTCTTGAGCGCCCTCTGGCGCAGGGCGCCAACCGGGCGCGCGATGCCTGCGGCGCGGATATTTGTGCAGAGAGGAAGGGCATTGTCGGCTTGTGGCTTCGGGGATAGGCAGGCGGGATGCGTCTGTTCGTGCTGACAGCCCTTGCGATGTGCGCCTTTGCGGGCAATTCGGTGTTGAACCGGATGGCGGTGGGGTCAGGGCTGATCGATCCGATGACCTTCGCGCTGGTGCGGCTGGCGGCGGGGGCGGCGGCACTTGCCGTGCTGGTGATGCTGCGGCGGATGATCCGGGGCGGCACCATCCTGCCGGGATGGCAGGGGCGCGGGGCGGGTGTTGCCGGATTGCTGGTCTATCTGATCGGATTTTCGCTGGCTTATGTGCGTCTGGACGCAGGCATGGGGGCCTTGATCCTGTTCGGTGTCGTGCAGATCACGATGTTCAGCGGTGCGTTGATGGCGCGGGAGGCGGTGCCGCGGCAGCGCTGGCTGGGGGCGGCCCTGGCCTTTGGCGGGTTGATTGTCCTGCTGTGGCCCGGCGGCACGGCGATCAGCCTGCCGCATGCGGGACTGATGGCGGGCGCAGGGATTGGCTGGGGCATTTATTCCCTTGCCGGGCGCGGCGCGCGTGACCCGGTGGCGGCAACGGCCGCGAATTTCGTGCTCGCCCTGCCGGTCGCACTGCTGATGCTGCCTTGGGTGCCCTCGACCGGCACACATCAGGGCGTGGCGCTGGCGGTTCTGTCGGGGGCGCTGACATCGGGGATGGGATATGCGCTGTGGTACGCGCTGGTGCCGCAACTGGGGGCCGCGCGCGCGGGTGTGGCCCAGCTGACCGTGCCGGTGATTGCGGCGG
>JAAFHS010000478.1 GCA_013298485.1 Rhodobacterales bacterium | reverse complement strand
CATGGCCAACCGCTATATCCCCCTTCTGCTGCGCCACAGCCCGACCGAGCGGGTGCGGGATTTTGCATTGCTGACCGGGCTGGAGGCGGCGGTCAGGGGGACGTTGATTTCCGCGATGCCGCTGACGGTCTATGCGGCCCTTGGCACCGCGACGGCGACGAGTGCCGTCTATTTCGTGGCAGGCATCGTCTCGCTGATCTGGGGGCTGATGGTGCCCTGGGCCACGCGGCTGATCCCGCGGCGCTGGGCTTATACTGGGGGTTGCTGTCTGTATCTGTGCGGCATGGGGCTGGCGTTGATCGGCACGCCTGTTGCTGTCACGGCGGCGCTGATCTGCAATGCGATGGCGACGGTCACGATTTTCGTCTGCCTGAACGCCTATGTGCTGGATTACGTGGGCCGCGCGGATCTGGCGCGGAACCAGTCGACCCAGATGCTGTATGCGGCAACGCCGTGGATGATCGGGCCGATGCTGGGGGTGTGGCTGCGCGCGCATTGGGCCCCGGCCCCGTTCCTGCTGGCCGGGTTTTTTGCGATCTGCCTGCTGGCCACTTTCTGGTGGCTGCGGCTGGGGAATGGCAAACAGATTGCGCGAGCAAAGGGGCCTGCGGCCAATCCGCTTGCCTATCTCGCGCGGTTTTTTGCCCAGACGCGGCTGATTGCGGGCTGGTCCTTCGCGGTGATCCGGTCCTGCGGGTGGTGGGTCTATGTGGTGTATCTGCCGATTTTCTGCATCGAGGCGGGGCTGGGGGACAAGGTCGGCGGTGTCGCGCTGTCGCTGTCGAATGCGCTGCTGTTTGTGGCCCCTTTGATCGGGCGGCGTGCACGCAGCGCAGGCGTGCGCACGTCGGTGCGGTTTGCGTTCGGGGCCTGTGCGGTGGCGATGCTGCTCGCCGCACTCGCATCACCCATGCCATGGGCGAGTGTGGCGATCATGATGGTCACATCGGGGTTTCTGGTGACGCTGGACGTGGTGGGGGGATTGCCGTTCCTGATGGCGGTGAAACCGAGCGAGCGGACCGAGATGTCGGCGGTCTATTCGAGTTTCCGCGATGTCAGTGGCATTGTGACGCCGGGGGTGGCCTATCTGGTCCTGCTGGTGGCCCCATTGCCCGCGATTTTCGCGGCCTGTGCGGCGGGGATGACGCTGGCCTGGGCCACCGCGGGGCGGCTGCATCCGCGGTTGGGGGTTGTGCGGCCATCGCGGGGCGGGTGAAATTGACGGCTGTCAATTTTCAGGTTTTATATTATAAATCAAGATGTTGAATTATTTTTTGGGAGTCGCGTTAAGACTTTTGAAACATTGCGTGATCGGGGAAGATGGGCAGGATTGCCCATCCTACGGGTCGTCAGGCCTGCCCGTTCCTGACCAGCCAGTCGGCAGAGGCGCGCAGGGCGTCGGCGGGGGTCACAAAGGCCATGTCCATCTCGGTCTGCGCCCGAGCGCCAGAGACATCATGGATGATGCCGAGGCTGGGCAGGATGCTGCGGATGGTGGGGTCGAACAGGGCGAGGATGCGCAACAGGAACGCAGGTGCGGTGCGTGTGGCGATGCGGCGGGCGGGGTAGGCGGCCTTGAGCACGGCCCCCATGTCGGGCATCCACATCGCCCCTGCGACGGCGGCGTAGCGCTTGCCTGCGGTGGCGGGGCGCTGCAGGGCGCGCAGATGCATTTCAGCCACGTCGCGGACATCGACCATGGCAAAGCCGATCTTCGGCAGCATGGGATCTTTGCCCTTGAGGAACCGCTTCACGACACCGATGGACGAGCCGTAACTGGCATCGAGCGGGGGGCCGACGACGAAGCCGGGGTTGATGGTCGTCAGGGACAGGCCTTCATCTTTGGCGATGCGCCATGCTTGCTGTTCGGCAAGCGTTTTCGATTTGGCATAGGCCGTGGTGCCGGGGGCATCAAGCTTGCACCAGTTGTCTTCGTTTTGCAGGCCATGCACGGTTTCGTCGATGATGGCGACAGTGGAGGAGGTGAGGATCACGCGGGTGATGCCTGCGGATTTGGCGGCCATCAGGACGCGGCGCGTGCCCTCTACCGCCGGGCGGATCAGCACCTGTTCATCTTTCGGCTGGGCAATGGGAAAGGGAGAGGCGGTGTGGATCACGGCGGCGATGCCCGCCATCGCAGCGGACCAGCCGGCATCGGATTCGAGGTCTGCAGTGGCGAAGGTGAGGCGGTCGATTGCGGCGGGGTCGGTGAGGTGGGGTTTCAGGGCGGCGCGCACCTCATCCGCGCGCCTGGCGCTGCGGATGGTGCCGCGCACGGCGTAGCCTGCGTTCAGCAGTTTCAGGGCGACGTGTTTGGCGATGAAGCCGGAGATGCCGGTGAGCAGGATCATGTCGGTCATGGCGAGCCCCTTATCTTGTCAGTGGTAACATAGGGGCTGGGCGCGGAAAGGGAAGGGGGGATGAGGCGCGATTATCGGGGTGTAGGATGGGCAATCTGCCCATCTTTCCCGGTGTGATGGGCAGATTGCCCATCCTACAAGACAAGGTCAGTCCAGCAGACGGCGGGCGATGACCTGGGCCTGAATTTCGGCGGCACCCTCGAAGATGTTCAGGATGCGGGCATCGCAGAGCACGCGGCTGATCTGGTATTCCAGCGCAAAGCCGTTGCCGCCGTGGATCTGCAGCGCGTTGTCGGCGCAGGACCATGCGGTGCGGGCCCCCAGCAGTTTGGCCATGCCGGCCTCAAGATCGCAGCGGTGGCCGTGGTCTTTCTGCCAGGCGCTGAAATAGGTCAGCTGCCGCGTCACCATGATTTCCACCGCCATCATCGCGAGTTTGCCCGCGACGCGCGGGAAGGCGATGAGTGATTTTCCAAACTGCTT
>JAAFHS010000477.1 GCA_013298485.1 Rhodobacterales bacterium | reverse complement strand
CTGTCCTGCCAGATCTTTCCCCTCAACCTCGCCCGGGCGGCAGGCGCGCACCAGATCAAGGATCGCCTCGACCACCGTATCGCCCACCGGCATCCGGCGGATCACCGATTGCGCGGCCAGCAGCTGGTCTGCCGTGAACACCTGATGCGCCTCGGCATCTTCCATGCCCGTGGTGGCAATCAGGATATCGCGCTCATTCGCGCGGGTCGGATATTCGACATCGACCTGCACAAGGAACCGGTCAAGCTGGGCCTCGGGCAGCGGATAAGTGCCTTCCTGTTCAATCGGGTTCTGCGTCGCCAGCACATGGAACGGGCGGCCCAGCGGGCGGTGTTCGCCGGCAATCGTCACCTCTTTTTCCTGCATCGCCTGCAGCAGCGCCGATTGCGTCCGGGGGCTGGCGCGGTTGATCTCATCGGCCATCAGCAACTGGCAGAACACCGGGCCCTCGATGAACCGGAAGGCGCGGCTGCCGTCCTTGGCGGTATCCAGCACCTCGGACCCCAGGATATCGGCGGGCATGAGATCGGGCGTGAACTGTACGCGGTTCGCTTTCAGGCCCATCACGGTGCCCAGCGTATCCACCAACCTTGTCTTGCCAAGGCCCGGCAGCCCCACCAGCAGCGCATGACCGCCGCACAGCATCGACGACAAAACCAGTTCAACCACGCGTTCCTGCCCGATGAACCGGCGGTTGATGCTGTCTTTGGCCTGCGCCAGCGTCGCACCGAGGGATTCGATTTCGGCGACAAGAGCAGCGGTATCAGCCATGACAAGCATCCTTTCGGGGTTATATGGTGCCATATGACTCAACTAAGGCGTCCGGCACAAATGGCAAAAGCGTCAGATGAATTGATCGTGAGACCTTCCGCCGATGGTTTAGCCGCCTCAGTGCAGGCTGCAACCCAAAAAGGCCCGCCCCCGGTGCATTTGTGGAACCCGCCGTTCTGCGGCGACATCGACATGCGCATCCGGCGCGACGGGGTCTGGTTCTATCAGGGCACGCCCATCGGGCGGCCTGGACTGGTCAAGCTGTTTTCCGGCATCCTGAAACGCGAGGGGGAGAAGTATTTCCTTGTGACGCCGGTGGAAAAGGTTGGTATTGCCGTCGAAGACGCGCCGATGGTCGCCGTTGATTTTACGGCTGACGGCGCAGGCGAGGCCCAGGTCCTGACGTTTCACACGCTGACCGAGGATGTGGCGGTGGCGGGCCCCGGAAACCCGATCCGTGTCGCGCGCGATCCTGTCACGGGCGAGCCCAGCCCCTATGTGCTGATCCGCGCCAACCTTGAGGCCCTGATTGACCGCAAGAGTTTTTACCGCCTCATTGATCTTGGCGTCCATGCAGTGCATGAAGGGCGGCGCTGGTTCGGTCTTTGGTCGGACCGGCAATTTTTTCCTGTGATCCCATCATCCGAATTGCCAGAATGACCCATAGCTGATGCCCCGATACGCTGCCAATATCACCATGCTGTTCACCGAGGTTCCCCCGTTGGAACGGCCCGCCTATGCGGTTCAGGCAGGCTTTGACGGGGTGGAAATCCTGTTTCCCTATGACGTGCCGGTCGCCGAATGGGCCCGTGCGCTGGATGGCGTGCCGCTCGCGCTGATCAATACGCCCCCCGGGGATTGGGCCAGCGGCGAGCGTGGATTTGCCGCCGTATCGGGGATGGAGGCGCGGTTCCGCGACACTTTCCTGCGCGGTGCGGATTATGCGACCCGGCTGGGTGCCGCACGGTTGCATGTGATGGCAGGTGTCGGCAAAGGCCCGGTCGCCGAAGAGGTGTTTCTGTCCAACCTCGCCTGGGCCGCGGCCCAGGCCCCCGACCTGCACCTGACGCTGGAACCCCTGAACCCCTCCGACATGCCGGGGTATTTTCTGAACGATTACGATCATGCCGCACGGATGATCGACGATCTGGACGTGGCCACGGTCGGGTTGCAGTTCGATCTGTGGCACGCAACGCGCCTTTACGGTCAGGCTGCCGTCGTCTGGGATGCACACAAATCGCGCGTCAGCCATGTGCAGATCTCGGGCTTTCCCAACCGGGCCGAACCGGGCGGCGGCGGATTTGATCTGACCGCGCTCTGCAGCGATCTCGATGCCATGCGGTATGACGGCTTTCTGTCAGCAGAGTATGTGCCTGCCGCGGGCACGCTCAAAGGCCTTGGCTGGCTGACTGCCCTGAAAGGCCGCAGCGCCCTGATTGGGACTGACGGATGATCCCCGCGCGGTTCGCCCCCGTCCTGTTCGGCCTGATCCTGTCCGGGCTGATGTCCTGCGTCGTCTCCGGGATCGCCACCTGGCGCGCCTTGGGTGCGCATCCGGGCTTCTTCGGTGACTGGGCGGGATCATGGCTCGTGTCATGGGCCATTGCCTTCCCCACGGTCCTGATCGTGGCACCGATCACCCGGCGCATCGTGGCGGCCCTGACCCGCTAGGGCGGATCACCTTCAATCTGATTCAGACTGAAGGTGATCCAAGACAGGCAAGCCGTTGGTGATACACTCTCAGGGGGACAGGGCCTGCCGGCCTTAGATGATATAGAAATCATCCGCCGTCAGCTGCGGATTGCCTGCAAAATCGGCCAGCACGATCTGCCCGCCCGTCGCCGATCCGTTGAAGTCATAGGTCAGCACGCCGGTCTTCGCATTATAGATCAGCCTGTCATTGGCATCGACCACGCCCCCCAGACCCACGACCTTGAACATGTAGGACGCGAGATATCCCGCCGCACCCAGGCTGGGGAATGCATCATTGTCTAAGACAACGATATCCTGCGCATCATAGTCCAGAATGATGTCCATCTCCGCCACACCGTTGCCCGCAGGCCGCGTATTGAAGATGAACGCATC
>JAAFHS010000476.1 GCA_013298485.1 Rhodobacterales bacterium | reverse complement strand
GAACAGGATCTGCATCTGTTCGAACGGCTTGCCTTCATGGCAAAATCGGGGCGCTGACGGTGGGACCGATTCTGAAAGAATCGGGCAAGTTAGCCGGGGTTTTGCCACATTCCTCGTGCGGTTTTATCAGCTATCCACAGTATTCTGAAATATATTGAAATATTGCGTGATGTTCTGCGGGAAGATGTGGCGCGCGCAATGCGCCGCACCGCCATGGGTAGATTCGAAACAATTCCAAAGATTCCCCGCGATTGACACAAAGCCGTCTACATACGGACACTCCGGCCCTGTCTTCTGATCTGCAACGAAAGACTGAACAACGGACGCTGCCAATATGTCCCATACCGATCTCGCGATCCGCCCCCTCCGGGCGGAAGACGAAGCCTTGTGGCGTGACCTCTGGGGGGCCTACCTCGCCTATTACGAGACGCAAGTCCCGGAGGTGGTCTATGCCACGACATTTGCCCGCTTGCTGTCTGGCAAGCAGGAAGAACCGCATGGCCTGATCGCCTTTGCGGATGGTCAGGCTGTCGGTCTGACCCACTACATGTTTCAACGCAGTTGCTGGAAAGTGGAACAGGACTGCTATTTGCAGGACCTGTTCACCACGCCAGCGGCGCGGGGGCACGGTGTGGCGCGCGCCCTGATCCACGCCGTCTATGCCGCAGCAGATGCCGCAGGTCACCCTGCCGTCTACTGGCTGACCCAAGAATTCAACTATCGCGGCCGGATGCTCTACGATCAGGTCGGCACGAAATCCCCCTTCATCCTTTACGACAGGGCTGCTTAATCATGCGGTATGCGTCACTCATTGCGTTGTTTTCCCTCGCCGCCTGTGCCCCGGCACCCACCGCGCAGGTCAGCCTCAGCCGCCCCACGGCGGATCTGTCCACCGCCTCTGCCCCCCTTGATCCCGGCATCGGCACGCAGCAGCGCAGCACCACCCTTGCGCGGACCAACACCTCCATCGCCCGCGACTATCTTGATCTTGTGTTCCGCATGGAAAGCGGACGCGTCATCCCTGCCTTCTCCCGCTTCGAAGGCCCGATCACCGTGACGCTGACCGGCTCCGTCCCCGCCTCGGCCCCGAATGATCTTGACCGCGTGCTCGCGCGTTTCCGCGCCGAGGCGGGTCTTGACGTGCAGGCCATCACCGGCCCTGCCGCTATCACCGTACAGTTCCTGCCCCGCGCCACGATGCAGGCCGTCGTCCCCTCTGCCGCCTGTTTCGTCGTCCCCCGCGTGTCCGGCTGGGACGAATACCGCGCCAGCCGCAATACCGCGACACTTGACTGGACAACCGTGACTGTCCGCGACCGCGTGGCCATCTTCGTGCCCTCCGACACCTCCCCGCAAGAGGTCCGCGATTGCCTGCACGAAGAGCTGGCACAAGCCATGGGCCCGCTCAATGACCTTTACCGCACCGATGACAGCGTCTTTAATGACGATAACTTCCACACCACCCTGACAAGTTTCGACATGCTGGTCCTGCGCACGCATTATTCCCCCGAACTCCGCTCCGGGATGACCCAAGGGCAGGTCGCAGCCGTTCTGCCGTCCATCCTGGCCCGCCTCAACCCTTCGGGCGGTGCCGCATCTGCCACGCCTGGCGATCTTGAACCACGCAGCTGGACCGCCGCCATCGAAACCGCCCTCGGCCCCCGCGGATCGGATGCCGCCCGCCGCGCCGCCGCCGCCCGCGCCGTCAGCATCGCCATGGCCCAAGGCTGGCGCGACAACCGCCTTGCGTTCAGCTATTTCGCCCTTGGCCGCGTCAATGTCCGCACCGATGTTGGCCAGGCCGTGATCGCCTTCTCCCAGGCCCAGCGCATTTATCAGACCCTGCCCGGCGGGGCCGTCCATGCCGCCCATGTCGACATGCAGCTTGCCGCCTTTGCCCTGTCGGCCGGTCAGACGGAGGAGGCGATCCGCTATGCCGACCGCGCCATCCCCGTCGTGCGCCAGGCCGAAAACGCCGCCCTTCTCGCCACGCTGAACCTGCTGAAAGCCGAAGCACTGGAGATGTCGGGGCGCGGCGCCGAGGCCAGCGCACTGCGTCTCGACACCGCCGCACTCGCACGCTATGGCTTCGGCACGGAAGTACAGGTCCGCGCACGCACGGCCGAGATTTCCGCACTCGCACGGCGCGGCAGCCGGGGTTGATCCCGCAGCTGCCCACGGCAATTGGGGGCTGGCATGGTTGTGATCGCAGGCTTGATCTTGGGTGCCGCGCTGGGCGCTGCCACTGCCGCAAGACGCGGCGGCAAGCGCCTTGATATCCTGCAATATGCCGCAGGCTTCGGCATCGCCTTCTGCCTGCTGGGCATATTCCTGACCATCTTCATCGAACGCATGGCCACCTGACCCATGTTCCTGCGGTTTTTCGAAACCCTGCGCAGCACCGGTGTCCCCGTCTCTTTACGCGAATTCCTTGGTTTTCTTGAAGCCGTCAGTGCGGGCCTTGCCACCTATGATGTCGATGCTTTCTATCATCTGGGCCGCACCACCATGGTCAAGGATGAACGCTGGCTTGATCGCTACGATCGTGCATTTTCGGCGTCCTTTCAGGGTCTTGAAGACATCTCCTCGAATGATGTCTTAACGCCGCTCGATCTGCCCGCCGATTGGCTGACCAAACTGGCCGAAAAACACCTGACCCCTGAAGAACGCGCCGCCATCCAGACGCTCGGCGGCTTTGACAAACTGATGGAAACCCTGCGCCAGCGCCTTGCCGAACAGCAGGGCCGCCATCAGGGCGGCTCCAAATGGATCGGCACCGCAGGAACCTCGCCCTTTGGGGCTTATGGCGATAACCCCGAAGGCGTGCGCATCGGGCAAGATCAAAGCCGCCACCAGCG
>JAAFHS010000474.1 GCA_013298485.1 Rhodobacterales bacterium | reverse complement strand
AAGCTCTTGGATCGCATGCAACAGGCGCGCCTTTAGGACCCGGTCCTTGACCTTTGCCAGTTGTTTGTCGGCCCCGGACGAAACTTCGACGCGATAGCGATTCATTCAGCGGCGTTCTGCATGGCGTCCTCGGCCATGATCTCTTCGATTGTCCGCGCCGCTGCAGGGTTCGCCTGATACTCCGCCCAGGCTTCTTCCCCAAGCTTCGCCAGCTCCGCATTCTCCAGCTGCTCGTAGTATGCCATCGCCTCGACCGAGATCATGACAGCGACCGGCTTGCCGTGCTTCTTGATCGTCACGTCCTCATGCCCGTGCTGGACCCGCCCCAGCAAATCCGCCAGCCGCTCGCGCGCTTCAGATACCGTGACTTCGATCATCGCCGCCTCATTTTGTACAAAACGTCAGAAACGCAAGATACGTCAGATTTGTACGAAACGCAAGCGTAGGTCGGGGCCTGCCCCGACTCTGCACAAAAAGGTGGGGTCAAACCCCACCCACCCCCTCAAAACAACCCGTCCCCGCCCTGATCCTGCTCGATCACCTCATCGGCCACCACGGCGGCCCCGCCGCCGATCAGCAGCGGCGCGCAGCCCGACATCACCGCCGTCACCAGCACCAGTCATATGATCTTTTGCATCATCAATACCCCGACTGCGCCTGCTGCGATTCCTGCGTGATCACGTCGCCTGCCGTGTTCAGGTCACGCCCCGCGCCTTCGATGGTTTCACAGGCGGCAATGGTCATCAAGGCCAGCAGCGGCAGTAGGCGCAGATATGTCATGGGATCTTCCTTCCTACAATTCCGGCCATCAACGCGGCCCCCCCCGCGATGGTTCCCGCCCCAAGACGCCCCCGTAGGTCGGGGCCTGCCCCGACTCTCACCGGCACCCCGGCACGTTCAGATCGCGGCAGAAATACCCCGCCGCCCCGCCGACCACCGCCCCCGTCACCGGGCTCGCCCCCAGGGCATCGCCCACGATGGCCCCGCCCGCAGCCCCCGCAAGTCCGCGTTCGGCGTTGGTATCCAGACAACCCGCAAGGGCCAGGGCAAGGGCGGGCAGCAGAACGGGTGCAAGGCGCATGGCATATCCTCCGGATGTGAGGGGCGCAGCTTACGCCCCCCGCGCCCCGATGCACGCACAGGCCCCCCTTAAGGGCACCTTTCCGCGTGCCAGACCCCGCCCTATCGGCAGCCTGCCGCCCGGCGCGGCTATTTCAGCAGCCGCATCGCCCGGTCCGGCAGCGCCGTCCCCGACATGTCCAGGGGTTCATCCGCCACCGCATGGCCCTGCATCCGCGCGATCTCGCCGAAGGCGGGTTTCTGGCTGTTCTCGCCGACCATGCCGCCCTTGTATTGCGCAATCATCTCTGCCCCTCAAAGTGCGGGGGCAAAGCGCCCACAAATATTGGGGCACCTCACACCTGCCCTTGCAATATCAGCCAAACGCGATCGAAACCTGCCCGAACGCCCCGAAATCTGCCGCAATCCGGCACCCCGGCGGGCATTCAATCGGCCGGATGAACGAACCCGACAGCACGATGTCGCCCGCCGACAGCCCCTGATCATAGCGCGCCAGCCGGTGCACCAGCCACAGGATGCCCGTGACCGGATCATCCAGCACGCCTGCGCCAAGCCCCGTTTCCTCGACCACGCCATCGCGCTTCACGATGGCCCCGACCCAGCGCAGGTCATGGGCGTCGATCGCATGCCGCGCGGTCCCCATGACGATCCCCGCATTGGCCGCATTGTCCGACACCGTATCCACGATGGTGCGCGCGGCCCCACTGGCCGGATCGGCGCGCAGGATGCGGGTATCCAGAATTTCCAGCGCGGGGCTGACATGATCGGTGGCCGCCAGCACATCATCGCGGGTGACGCCCGCGCCCTGCAGCGGCGCCTTCATCACAAAGGCAATCTCGGCCTCCACGCGCGGCTGGATGAACCGGCCTGCAGGGATGGTCGTGCCATCGGCAAACAGCATGTCGTCCAGCAACACGCCACTGTCGGGCGTCGTGATGTTCAAGGCGGCCTGCATCGCGCGGCTGGTCAGCCCGATTTTCCAGCCGATCTGCCGCGCGCCCAGGTGCAGTTTCATGCCCACCACGACGCGCTGGATGGCATAAGCCTCATCCAGCGTCATCCGGGGATAGGCGCGGCTCAGCAACCCGGTTTGCACATGGGTGCCTTCGGCTTGCAGGATCGCGTCTGCTGCCGCGATGATCTCATCATTGCGCATCATGCGTCGCATACCCCGTTCTGCAGGGTGCCGATCCCTTCCGCCGTCACCTCGACCATATCGCCCGGCACCAGCCAGCGTGGCGGATCGAACCGCGCCCCCGCCCCGGTGGGCGTGCCGGTCACGATGACATCGCCAGGCACCAGCGTGGTGAAGGTCGAGATATAGGCGATCTGCCGCGCCACCGGAAACAGCATCCGCCCCGTGCGGTCGTCCTGGCGCAAGTCGCCATTCACCCGCGTCTGCAACCCCACATCCGTGATCTGGGCCGGATGGGTAAAGGGCACGATCCACGGCCCCATGGCCCCCGACGCATCCCAGTTCTTGCCTTGCGTCACGTTGAACTTGCCATGCCGCACCCAGTCGCGCAGCGTGCCCTCGTTGCACAGCGTCAGGCCCGCGATATGGCTCAGCGCCTCTGCCTCAGTGATCCGCCGCCCGCCCTTGCCGATCACTACGGCAATCTCGCCCTCGTAATCCAGTTGCGCGGACTCAGACGGCCGCACCAGCGGCTCCAGATGCCCCACGAAGGACCGCGCAAAGCGGATGAACAGCGACATGTTCGCAGGGGCTTCCTGCCCGTCCTTGTACTCGGCATTGCAGTCGGGAAAGTTGACGCCGACGCA
>JAAFHS010000475.1:410-2862 GCA_013298485.1 Rhodobacterales bacterium | reverse complement strand
CGACCTGTTACCTTGTTTCTCTGTCATTTGGACGCTCTCCCCTAACCATGTCTCTCACCCCACAACCTCCGCCACTTCCAGCACCGCGTGCAGCAGCACATCCGTCCCCGCCGCCGCCCATTCCGGCGAAATCTCCTCCGCCTCGTTGTGCGACAGCCCCCCCACGCAGGGGCACATCACCATCACCGTGGGGGCGACGCGGTTGATCCAGCAGGCGTCGTGGCCCGCGCCACTGACGATGTCCATATGCGAATACCCAAGCTTTTCAGCCGATTGCCGGACGATCTTCACCAGCCCCGGATCAAACGTCACAGGATCGAAATGCCCCACGGGTTCGATGCTGCACCCCAGCCCCAGTTCCGCCGCCACGGCATGGGTCGCGCGTTCCACCTCGGCCCGCATTGCATCCAGCTTGCCCTGTTCCGGGCTGCGGATATCCACCGTGAACACGACCTTGCCCGCAATCACGTTGCGCGAGTTGGGATGGTGGAACAACTGCCCCACGGCGCCCACGGCATTCGGCTGGTGCGCCATCGCAATCTGATGCACCCGTTCAGTGATGCGCGCGGCCCCCAGTCCCGCATTCACCCGCATGTTCATGGGCGTCGATCCCGTATGCGCGTCGCGGCCCGTCAGCGTGATTTCCAGCCACCACAGGCCCTGCCCATGCGTCACGACGCCAATCGAGCGACCCTCCGCCTCCAAAATCGGCCCCTGTTCGATATGCAGTTCCAGCATCGCATGCATCTTGCGCGCGCCCACAACCTCATCCCCGACCCAGCCGATGCGGGCAAGTTCGTCGCCGAAAACGTGGCCGTCGGGGTCGCGGCGGGATTTGGCGTAATCCTCTGTATGGATGCCCGCAAAAACCCCGCTCGCCAGCATCGCGGGCGCAAACCGCGCACCCTCTTCATTCGTCCAGTTGGTCACCACAATCGGATGCCGCGTCCGCACACCCATGTCGTTCATCGTGCGCACCACTTCCAGCGCGCCAAGTACGCCAAGCACGCCGTCATACTTGCCAGTCATACTTGCCACCCGTCGGCTGGGTATCCAGATGCGACCCCATGTAAACTGGCAGCGCATCCGGGTCCGTGCCCGCCCGCGTGGCAAACATGTTGCCCATCGTGTCGACACCCATCGTCATGCCCGCCGCCTTGCACCAGCCGGCAAACAGATGCCGCCCCGCACTGTCTGCATCCGTCAGGGTCTGGCGGTTGTTGCCGCCTGCGATGCCTGGGCCGATCGTTGCCATTTCCATCAGGCTGTCCCACAGGCGGGCCGGGTTGATCCGCAGATTGGCGCCTTGTGCCGTCATCACCTTCATTCCCCCTTGGGTTCCGCACGTGCCGCGAGAGACTTGACCATGCGGTCAAATATTCGTCCGAGCGCACCACAGCCGCGCGATCCGGTCAACAGCAATCTTGCGGCCGTCATCGTCAATCCTGATCAGGATGCCCCCACCCCGGCCGGCGGGCAAGCATCTTGCCGAAAAGACAAGCGCCCGGCGCACATCCTACAGCGCGCCTTTCAGCAGCGGCAGCATCAGCGCGAACAACTCCGCCTGCGAAGAGATGCCACAGCGGCTGTAGACCTGCCTGCGGAACACCTTCACCGTCTGCGCAGCCACATTCAGCCGCAGGGCGATGGAGACGGTCGAATGCCCGCGCAGGATCAGCAGGGCCACCTCCGCCTGCCGGGGTGACAGGCGAATACCGTGCGCGCCTTGCGCAGCCATGATCAGGCGGGCCGCGACATCGCCTGCGGCACCTGCGCGGGGCACGATCGCGGCCCAGTGCCGCGCGGCCAGCGCGACAACAGTCGGGGCGAGCCGCTGGCAGGTCGCAATCTGGCGTGTGGTAAAGGGTTGGCCGGATGACGCATCACGCCCAAGGCAGATGTTGATCGACACGCCAGGCACCGGATAGGCGACGAAGGTCAGCTCATCAATCAATGTGGTCTGCTCGTAATACTCGCTGAAGTACCGGCTGCGGTGAAAGGCATCAGGTGCTACATCGCGCATCCGGTAGACGCCTGCGGAGACGCGGCGCAGATGCAGATCATAATAAGGATCAAGCAGATAGGCCCCGGCGACATAGGTGTGTTCAAGGGCCGCAAAAACCGGGGGCTGATCAGCCTGGGTATAGATGATCTGCGGCGGGCCGCTGTCGCGGTAGGCCAGCACAATCAGGTTGTCGGGGGCCACAGTCCGCCGGAACACATCCCGCAAAGCGGCCTCGAACCCGGGGCCATCCAGCAACCTGATGGCTGCGGCCATGGCGGCCTCGCCGGAGTTTGGCAACGGTTCCATCATCGGCGTTCCCTGTCATACCTCTCTAGGGGTATATACCCCCGGATCGACCTTCTTCTAGAGTTTCACCAGAGTGAGGGGGGTATATATAAACTCATGACCCAAGCGATTGAAATTGCGTCAGTCAGCAAGCGCTTTGGC
>JAAFHS010000475.1:0-400 GCA_013298485.1 Rhodobacterales bacterium | reverse complement strand
ACATTCACGGCGCTGGACACTGTGTCTTTCAGCATCATGGACAATGAGTTTTTCACCCTCCTTGGCCCGTCGGGATGCGGCAAGACCACGCTTTTGCGCTGTATCGCGGGGTTTGAAGATGTGAGCAGCGGTGAAATCCGGCTGTTCGGCCAGAACATCGCCGCATTGGAGCCGAACCACCGCCCGGTGAATACAGTGTTTCAGCACTATGCGCTGTTCCCGCATATGAGCGTGATTGAAAACGTCGCCTTCGGCCTGAAGATGAAAGGAATGGGAACATCCGAAAGGCTGGCGCGCGCAGGCCAGATGCTGGAAATGGTCCACCTGTCAGATTTTGCCGACCGCCTGCCCGCCCGCCTGTCCGGCGGTCAGCAACAGCGCGTGGCGCTGGCCCGCGCAC
>JAAFHS010000473.1 GCA_013298485.1 Rhodobacterales bacterium | reverse complement strand
CACGCAGATCGCAATGGCAATATCCTGTGTGGCAAGTCCCGTCAGATCCGCAATCGTGATCGCGTCATTGTCGCGGCGGCCAGCATGCGTGCCCCGCAGCACATCGCCCAGTGCAATCACCTGATCACTCCCGATCAGCCCGGCCTCGAACGCTGCCCGCACCTCGCCATGGTCGAGGCACTGCGCCGGCAGGTCCGCCACCAGAAGATCGGCCCCTGCCACCAGATCGGTCGCAAGCTCCTGCTTGCCCGGCGCATCCGCACCCATTGCCGTGAGATGCGTGCCAGGCTGAACCCACGCCTTCTGCACAATGGCCGCGCGGGCCGGTGTCGTCGTCACAATCACCTCCGCCCCCCGGCAGGCCGCTTCCGCCCCCGCCACGGCCTTCGCATCCAGCCCATCTGCCACCAGCGTTCGTGCCAACGCCGCCGCGCGCGCCGCGTCCCGCGCCCAGATCGTGATCGCCAAAGGCCCCGGTGCCAGCTTTGCCAGCGCCTCGGCCTGCATCCGCGCCTGCATCCCCGCCCCCATCACGGTGACGCGGCGAAACCCCGGGCGTGCCAGCGCCAGCGTCGCCACCGCCCCGCCAATGGCCGTGCGCAATTCCGTCAGCCAGCCATTGTCCTGCAACACCGCAACCGGATGCCCGTCCGTCGCCGACAGTGCCACCATCATCCCGTTCGATGTCGGCAGGCCCCGCGCCGCGTTCCCGTAAAACCCGCTTGCGATCTTGACCACAAACACCGCACTGCCCGCGATATGGCCGAATTTCACATGGCAATCGCCATCCGCCTCCGGAAAGGCCAGATAGCCCACCGGCGGCAGGTGCGCCCGCCCATCCACCGCTGCCACATAGGAATCCTTGATCGCCGCAGCTGTCACCGCGTCAACACCTACCGCTCGCCTGATCTGGTCCGGCGATAAAATCAGCATGACATGCACACCTTCCTGCCCGTTGACCATCGTCTTTGCCTTGCAGGTGCATAAAAGCCAAGTTAATCTTTCTGGGATGTGATAAGCAGAATTCATGCTGGATCCCGCCCAACTCGCCGCACTCGCCGCCGTCCACCGCCGTGGCAGCTTTGATCTGGCGGCCAGCGTCCTGCATGTCACGCCCTCGGCCATCTCCCAACGCATCAAGGCGCTGGAAGAGGCCACAGGCACCCTTCTGATCCGCCGGGGTCAGCCCTGCACCGCCACCGATGCGGGCCTCCGCCTGATCCGGCATCATGATGAAATCGCGCTGCTCGAACGCACCCTCACGGCCGATCTGCGCGGCACGGCACCGGGCACCGCTATCCTGCGCATCGCCGTCAATGCCGACAGCCTTGCCACCTGGGTCATCCCCGCCCTCGCGGCCACGACCGGGTTTCTGTTCGACCTCGTGATTGATGATGAGGATGTCAGTCAGGATTGGCTGAAACGCGGCGAAGTCGCTGCTGCCATCACTGCCCACCCCGGCCCCTTGCAAGGCTGCGACACCCTGCCCTTGGGCTGCCTGCGCTACCGCGCCACAGCCTCCCCCGCCTATATGGCGCGCTGGTTCCCGGATGGTGTCACGCCGCAGGCCCTGACCATGGCCCCCGCCATCACATTCTCCGATAAGGACCGCCTGCAGGACCGCTGGATCGCCGGCCGGACCGCAGACCACGCCCGCCGTCCCGCCTTTCCCACGCACCGCATCGCCTCCAGCCATGGCTTCGTCGATGCCAGCCTTGCCGGTCTCGGCTGGTGCCTGAACCCCGAACCGCTCATCGCCCCGCATCTGGCCAGCGGCGTGCTGGTCGAACTGGTTCCCGACACGCCTCTTGATGTGCCGCTCCACTGGCAATACGCGCGCCTGACCGCGCCCGCGATCATGCCCGTCACCAAAGCCATTCAGGATGCCGCGCGCACCATGCTCGTCCAGACCTCCGATGCGTAGAATGGGCAATCCTGCCCATTGCGCGTCACCAGGTCCGCCACCTTACCAGCGCACCCGCGCAGGCCACACGAATTGCGCCGTGGTGCCTGGCCCCTCCGGCCCGCCCATGTCATACGTCAGGCTCCGCAGCCACCCCGCGACCGCAGTCTTTTCCATCCCTTCGCAGGCAATCGGCACCCCCACCGTCACCCGCACCGTTTGTCCGATCCGCCGCACCGTCTCGCGAAAGATCAGCGCCACCCGCAACGGATAGCTCCAATGGCTGACCATCTGGAACAGGCGTGAGTTCTGCCCGTGCATGTAGATCGGCAAGGTCCAGACCCCGCGCCGCGTCGCCAGCCTTGCCACAAACGGATGCCAGGCCGCATCCACGGCCTGCCGCGCCAGCGGCTGTGGCGCTGTCGAGATGCCCCCCGCCGGAAAGATCACCAGCACATGCCCCGCATCCAGCCACTCCACCGCCGCCCGCCGCGTTTCCGCCGACACCCGCCGCGCCGCCGCCGTATGCCCGAAATCCACGGGCAAAAGGGCACTCTTCGCCTCGGGCGGCTGGCACAGCTGACTGTTCACCATCAGTTTCACATCCCGCCGCCGCGTCGACACCAGATGCCCGATCATCAGCCCGTCCACGATGCCGTAGGGATGGTTTGCCACCACCAGCACGCCCCCCGTGCGCGGCATCCGCGCCATATCACCCGCCACCACCTCGGCCTGCAGCCCCAGGGCCCTCACACCCGCGGTAAAAATCGTCTCTGCCGGATCGCGCAGGTCGGCCCGCCAGCGGCGATAAATCCGCTCGATCCGCCCGCGCCCCGCCACCACTTCCGCCGCCCGGATCAACGTCTGCCGCAGCCGTGAATGGCCGGCATGGGCATAGCTGAACACCACATCCGGCACCGGCGCAGTCTGGGCACGCGGTGGCCCAAAGTTTTCTGTCCGTT
>JAAFHS010000472.1 GCA_013298485.1 Rhodobacterales bacterium | reverse complement strand
ACATCAGCCGCAGACCGGCACGAGGTAAACCATGCTCGAATATGCCGAAATCATCGAAACACTGGGCATCAAGGTGCCCCTTGTGCCAGCGATCATCACGCCAAAAATCGAACGCCCGATGCGCAACAACCGGTATGAAGGCGGCGAGGCTGCCACCCTGCGCCGCGTCCTGCGCCCCGGCGACCGTGTGCTTGAACTCGGGGCCGGTGTTGGCCTTCTGTCATCGATCTCCGCCGGGATCGACGGCGTCGAGCAGGTTGTTGCGATCGAGGCGAACCCCGACCTGATCCCCCTGATCCGCGAAACCCACCGCCTGAACGGCATCACCAATGTCGATCTCAGAAACGGCATCGCCGC
Source organism: Rhodobacterales bacterium (assembly GCA_013298485.1). Lineage (GTDB taxonomy): Bacteria > Pseudomonadota > Alphaproteobacteria > Rhodobacterales > Rhodobacteraceae > JAAFHS01. Next base: position 2,521 of record JAAFHS010000472.1, on the reverse strand, counting down.
CACCACAAACGGCGATCATGTCTCTTTCTACCTGCGCACCGATTTCTGGTCCTCCTCGATGGAGCCGCATTCGCGCCCCTATGCCCGCGAGGTGTCGCTGCAATCCTTCGGGATCGGCAATCTGATCGCCGAATTGCAGCCCACCGTCATTGTCTGCGATATCGAAGGCGGCGAAGACGGGCTGTTCGATGCCGTCGATCTGTCATGCGTCCGCGCCGTCGTGATCGAACTGCACCCCAAGGTTTACGGCGCGGCGCAGCGCGACCGCATCCTCGCCATCCTCGCCGCAAAAGGGCTGCACCTCGCACCCGGCAACAAGGATGCAAGCTCCGTCCAGCTTCTGGAACGGCGTGCAACGCCACCCCGCATCGCGACCTCCGCCCTGCCCGCGCGCCCGTTCCGCACCTGGCCCCTGTCCGACCCGCGCGTACACATCGCCACCTGCATGAAGGACGAAGGCCCCTTCATCCTTGAATGGCTCGCCTGGCACCGCGCCATTGGCATCACCGATGTCACCGTCTTTACCAATGACTGCACCGATGGCACCGACCGCCTGCTGGACCGCCTGCAAGATATGGGCGAGTTGACCCATCTGCCCAATCCCGCCCTCGCCACGGGTGATACGCATTTTCAACCTGCGGCCCTGAACTACGCCCATCACCTGCGCCAGACGCGCGAGGCGGATTACTTTCTGTCCATCGACGTCGATGAATTCGTCAATGTCCGGATAGGCGCAGGCCGCATCGCCGATCTGATTGCCGCCGCCGGATTTTTCGACGTGCTGTCGATCTCTGAACTCAACCACGGGGCCAATCGCCAGGAACATTTCGTGCCCGGCTGGCTGAAGGATATCTTTCCCCTGCATCAGGTCGAACGCCCCGGTAATTTCCGCGCCCGGCGCGGTGTCAAAAGCCTTGTCCGCCTGTCGGAAAAGGTTGAACGCCTGCGCAATCACCGCCCCGACATGGTCGACGAAGGCAGCCCCGTGATCTGGCTTGATGGATCGGGTCGCCCGCAGACAACCCTGCATGCCGACCGCAGCGAAAATGGCCATGACTGCCGGGGCACCTACGGCCTTGTCAGTCTCGATCACTTTCCGCTGCGCGCGCTCGACAGCTATCTGGTCAAGATGTTCCGCGGCGATGTCGTGGTGCAGGGCAAGCAGGTGTCGCAGACCTATTGGCGCACCCGGAACAGGAACGATGTCGCAACCTCGACCTTTACCCTCGGTGACAAGGCCGCCCGCGCCTATCACAAGCAAAAATATGCGTCAGACCCGATCCTGATGGCCCTGCATGATGCCTCCTGCGCCGCACATGCGGCCCGCATCGCCGCCCTGCGTCAGGAACCCGCCTTTGCCGACCGTCGCGCCTGGGCCCTGGGTGAGGCATGGTGATCCGCGCGCTCATCCTGCTGGCCGCGACCATCGCCTTTGGCGTGGCCCCGTTCGTCACCACGCCCTTCCGTGGCTATCCGCCCGGCCTCTTCCCGGTCCTGATCGAACGCCCCGCGATCCAGCCTGCGGGCTTTGCCTTTTCGATCTGGGCGCTGATCTATCTGGGGCTGATCGGGCATGCCGCCTTTGGCATCCTGTCGCGCCGTGATGATCCCGCCTGGGACCGCGTGCGCCTGCCCTTGGCCGCATCCATCGCCATCGGGGCCTGCTGGCTCGCCATCGCCGCCTTCTATCCGATCACGGCCACCAACGGCATTTACCTGATGCTGATCCTCGCCCTTGCGGCACTCATGCGCGCGGACCCCGCCCGCGATCCCTGGCTGCTGACAGCACCTGTCGCCATCTATGCAGGCTGGCTGACCGCCGCCGCCAATGTCTCGCTCGGTGTCGTCTTCGCGGGCTACGGATGGCTGACCGATATGCAAAGTGCCGCCGCCATGCTGGCCCTCACGCTGGCGATTGCGGTCATCGTGCAGTTGCGCCGCCCCCGCGCACCGGAATACGGGATGACGATCATCTGGGCGCTGTTCGGCATCACTTGGGTAAACTGGCAGCCCAACCTGACCGTGTCGCTGCTGGCCCTTGGTGGCATCGTCATCATGATCCTGACCATTCTGGGCGCATGCCATCAGATGAAATCCGGGCGCGCTGCCTGATGCCGTCAGGCGGACGAAAAAGTGTTAACAAAATGTGAAAAAGTGCAGTTTTAAAAAGTTCAAGTCATTGTATTATATGACTAATCCGTGAAATTGACAGCCGTCAATTTTCTTGCAAATCCGCGCCTCATCCCTTCGGCTTGATGCCGTTGTCCATGTGCTTGCGCAACCGGCTTGGCGTATGGAACTTCTGGTTCTTGAACGGGTTCTTGTCGCCCTGCCCCCGGAACGTCAGCCGGATCGGCGTGCCCGGCATCTCGAAATGCTCGCGCAAGCCGTTCACCAGATAGCGGCGATAGCTGTCGGGCATCAGTTCCGGATGGCTGCACATCGCGATGAACCCCGGTGGCCGCGTCTTGACCTGCGTCATATACCGCAGCTTGATCCGGTGCCCGCCGGGTGCCGGTGG
>JAAFHS010000471.1 GCA_013298485.1 Rhodobacterales bacterium | reverse complement strand
CGCCGCATCCGGGGCGGCCACCGTCAGCACCGATGTCACCTCGCGCCCGCCCGTCACCACATACTGCCCCGGCGGCAGCGGGAATGACGGGGATTCCATGATCAGCCCGTGTTCCTCCAGCCACCACGCCGCCCCGTCGAACTGCCAGCCATCCGGGGCCACGCCCCCATTCGCGATCAGATCGGCATAATCCGTGCTCCACACCCCGCGCGGGCCGGGGTCCACCTCCCAGAAGCCCCAGCTTTCCGCATCATTGCCTGACGTGGCCGTCGTACTGCCCAGCGCCGCGATATACTGCGTCTCGCCCGGCACGAACGTCGCCTCGGCATGGGCGGGGCTGGTCAGAAACAGGCCGGTGGCCGCGGCCATCAGGCCGGAACGTGCAAGGGTCATCCGCATCTCTCAATCCTTTATCCGCCCACTGCGGCATTCAGCCCCGGAAATCGCAAACAGGGAAATGAAAAATGCGTGCGCTCAATCCCGCTGCCGCCCCTGCGGCGCGGGTGCAGGTGCGGGCCGCACCACGCCTTCCAGCGCCTTCAGCGGGCGGCGCACCACCGCGCCAAGCCCCCCCCGCGTCGGCGCATAAACCTGCTTTGACGCCTCCACCATCAGCACCCCGCCCGCCAGCCACGGCGCGCGCCGCCCGATCCGTTCCCAGAAATCCGCCGTCCGCAGCCAGAACCGCGCGGTAGATGGCGGCCCGAACAGCACCGACAGGTTCCGCTCCGGCGTGAAATCGTGCCGCTTCAGCTGCGCCTCCAGCTGCGCCAGCGAATAGGGCCGGCCGAACCCGAACGGCGTGCCATCCCGGCGCGACCACAACCCCCCCCGGTTCGGCACGATGAACAGCGCCCGCCCCCCGGGTCCCAGCACGCGGTGCGCCTCCTCCAGCACGGCACCGGGTTCATCCGACGTCTCCAGCCCGTGCATCATCACCAGCCGGTCGACGAACCCGGTGGACAGCGGCCAGGCCGCCTCCTCGCAAAGCGCACTCACATTCGCCATGCCCGCAGGCCAGGGCATCACGCCCTGCGGCCCGGGCATCAGGCCCACAACCCGCCGCGCCGGTTCCAGATAGGGGCGCAGCAGGGGCACGGCGAACCCGAAGCCCGCCACGCTCATCCCTTGCGTCTGCCCCGCGGGCCACAGGCGCAGCACCTGATCGCGCACCGCCCGCTGCGCCACGCGGCCCAAGGCCGTGCGGTAATAGAAATTACGCAGATCAAGTACATCAAGGTGCATTGCGGTTCCGCACGGATCGTCCCAAGTTGAATGCCAAGCATAGCCGCTGATTGGACAAAGACCATGGCACTCGAACTTGTGACGATCCCCTGCCTGACCGACAACTACGCCTACCTGATTCACAACGCCGCCACGGGCGAGACCGCACTGGTGGACGTGCCCGAAGCGCTGCCAATCCTCGCGGCGCTGCAGGTCCGTGGCTGGCGGCTGAATCATATCCTGATCACCCACCACCACCCCGATCATATCGACGGCGTGCCGGCGGTGGTCGCAGCCACGGGCGCCAAGGTGACAGGGGCCAGGGCAGACGCACATCGCCTGCCGCCACTGGATAGCAAAGTTGCCGATGGCGATACGCTGATGATCTGCGGCGAGGCGTGCCATGTCATCGACGTCTCGGGCCATTCCATCGGCCATGTCGCCTTTCATTTCCCGGCCTCGGCGCTTGTCTTCACCGCTGACAGCCTGATGGCGCTGGGTTGCGGCAAGCTGTTTGAGGGCACACCTGCGATCGCCTATGCCAGCCTGCTGAAACTGGCCGCACTGCCGGGCGATCCACTGGTCTGTTCGGGCCATGAATACACGGCTGGCAACGCAAGGTTCGCGGCAACCCTTGAACAAGGCAATCCGGCACTTATGTCCCGTATAGACCGGGTGACGGCGCTGCGTGAGAAAGGCGAACCTACTGTGCCGTCGCGTCTGTCGGATGAGCTTGCGACAAACCCTTACCTGCGGGCCCACCTGCCGCAGATGAAAGCCGCCGTGGGAATGCCAAGTGCCACGGACACAGAGGTTTTTGCCGAAATCCGCGCCAGAAAAGACAGGTTCTGAACATAAACTGTGGCCCCTGCGATCACAAATCGCAACAAAAGGACACGAAACCGAAACACGCCCCAGAATTCACTTGAAGTGCGGAAAATAAAACCGAACTTTAAGAGGTAGAGGCCACGGTTGGACCTGGGCCCGTGCCCGTCCCGACCCTGCAGGAACAGGAGCACCAGAACGTGCCATCGTTTTCAACCACACTCGAGCAGGCCATTCATGGCGCGCTGGCCCTGGCCAATGCGCGCCGTCACGAACTCGCCACCCTTGAACATCTGCTGCTGTCGCTGATTGATGAGCCAGACGCCGCCCGCGTGATGAAGGCTTGTTCGGTCAATCTGGATGAGCTGAAAAAGACGCTGGTGGATTTCATCGATGATGATCTCTCGACCCTCGTGACCGATGTCGAAGGGTCTGAAGCCGTGCCAACGGCAGCCTTCCAGCGCGTGATCCAGCGGGCAGCGATCCATGTGCAGTCGTCGGGCCGCAATGAGGTGACGGGGGCCAATGTCCTGGTCGCGATCTTTGCCGAGCGCGAATCGAACGCCGCCTACTTCCTGCAGGAACAGGACATGACGCGCTATGACGCGGTAAATTTCATTGCCCATGGCGTGGCCAAGGATCCGTCCTATGGCGAGACGCGCCCGGTCTCGGGCGCGGAAGAGCAGCATGAAACCCCCAAGGCCGAGGCGGGGGAGGTAAAGGAATCCGCGCTGTCGAAATACTGCGTGGACCTGAACACCAAGGCGCGCAAGGGTGATGTCGACCCGCTGATCGGGCGTGAGATGGAAGTGGAACGCGCCATTCAGGTGCTGTGCCGCAGG
>JAAFHS010000468.1 GCA_013298485.1 Rhodobacterales bacterium | reverse complement strand
AGGTAGCCAAGTTCATCCAGGATCACGAGGTCGAGCTTGGTCAGGCCTTCGGCGATCTGTCCGGCCTTGCCCTTGGTCTTTTCCTGTTCGAGGGCGTTGACCAGTTCGATGGTCGAGAAGAAGCGGACCTTGCGGCGATGATGTTCGATGGCCTGTATGCCGAGGGCGGTGGCGACATGGGTTTTGCCGGTGCCCGGGCCGCCGATCAGAACGACGTTCTGGGCGCCATCCATGAACTCGCATCGGTGCAGCGTCCTGACAGTGGCCTCGTTGATCTCGCTGGCGGCGAAGTCGAAGCCGGAGAGATCCTTGTAGGCCGGGAAGCGGGCGGATTTCATGTGATAGGCGATGGAACGCACCTCGCGTTCGGCCAGTTCGGCCTTCAGCAGTTGCGACAGCATCGGGATGGCAGCCTCAAAAGCCGGTGTCCCTTGCTCGATCAGGTCGGTGACGGCTTGGGCCATGCCATACATCTTCAGACTGCGCAGCATGATGACGATGGCACCGGCAGCGGGGTCATGACGCATGGCGGCCTCCAGCGATCTGGGCACGCAGGCCGTCATAGCGTTCGACATTGGCCTTGGGCTCGCGGTGCAGGGCCAGTGCTTGCGGCGTGTCCAATGGAGGCCCGTCGATCACCTTGCCGTCAATCAGCCGGTGTAGCAGGTTCAGCACATGGGTTTTAGTCGGCACGCCCTCGGTCAGTGCCAGTTCCACGGCGGTGAGAACGGCCTGCTCATCGTGATGCAGCACGAGGGCGAGGATATCGACCATCTCGCGATCACCGCCGGGCTTGCGCAGCATTTGATCTTGTAACTGTCTGAAGGCATACGGTAATCCCAGGAATGGTGCTCCATTGCGAAGAGCCCCCGGCTTCCTTTGCACGACCGCCAGATAGTGCCGCCAGTCGTAGACGGTCTTTGATGGCAGCGTGTGGCTCTGCTGAATCACGCGGGCATGTTCACACAGGATGTTCCCCTCGGCCGCCACCACCAGTCGGGCCGGATAGATCCGCAGACTGACAGGGCAGTTCGCAAAGGACGCCGGAACACTGTAGCGATTGCGATCAAAGCTGATCAGGCACGTGGGCGACACGCGTTTGCTCAGCTCGATGAAGCCGTCAAAGGCGACTGGCAACGGCATCAGCGCTGCCTGTTCTTCGACCCAGACATCGGCGATGGTGCCAGGCTGTTTGCCATGAGGGGTCTCTCGCCACAACTCGAGGCAACGCTGCTCCAGCCAAGCATTCAGTGCGGCAAGGTCGGGAAAGTCCGGCATGCCTTGCAGAATCTGGTGGCGGGAGTCGCGGACATTCTTCTCGACCTGGCCTTTCTCCCACCCGGCGGCCGGATTGCAAAACTCGGGCTCATAGACGTAGTGGTTCGTCATGGCGAGGAAGCGCATGTTGATCTGCCGCTCCTTGCCCCGGCCAACACGATCCACCGCCGTCTTCATGTTGTCGTAGATCCCGCGCCCCGGCACGCCGCCAAAGACACGGAACGCGTGCCAATGGGCATCGAACAGCATCTCATGCGTCTGCAATGGATATGCCCGCAGCAAAAACGCCCGGCTATGCGACAGCTTGATATGCGCCATCTGCAACTTGGTGCGCTCGCCGCCCAGAACCGCAAAGTCTTCGCTCCAGTCAAACTGGAAGGCATCGCCGGGGTCAAAATGCAGCGGCACAAAGGTCCCGCGCCCCGTCGTCTGCTGGTCACGCTGCCGATCCGCCTTCCCAATCGCCGGGAAAACGATCCCCCGGATCGTTTTCTGGCCCGGCTCATACGCACGAATGCCGCCACCCGGGCATAAGAACCGGTGAAGCCAAGCGTCACCAGATCGGCATGCAACCTCGTCACGGTCCGCCGCTCTTTGCGCGACTTCCCGGCTTCGGTCTTTAGCCAACCCGCCAGCTTCTCGGCAAAGGGGTCAATCTTGCTTTGCCGCTCCGGCGTCGCAAATTTTGGCTCAATCGTGTTCGCCGCCAGATGCTTGGTCACGGTATTGCGCGACACGCCCGTCAGCCGTGCAATCTCGCGTATCGACAGCTTCTGTCGCAAATGCATCCGTCGGATGATGTTCAATAGTCCCATGTGGATCACTCCGTTGCCCCCGCCGCTCACCGCTTTGGGGAAAGGTTCACATGGCTCAGTTCTCAGTGAAAATTATCAGCCTAACCGGCTCAGTTCTGGGTGAAAATCAACACTTTGCCAACAAAAAGCCCGGACGGGGCATCCTGCCGTCCCTGTCCAGCAAGGAAAGCAGACCATGAGTTTTCTGTCGATCACGGGTGCGACCAAATCCTTCGGCACCAATACGGTCGTCAAGGGCTTCGATCTGGAAGTGCAGAAGGGCGAGTTTGTCTCGTTCCTCGGGCCATCCGGCTGCGGCAAGACCACGGTCCTGCGCATGATCGCCGGCTTTGAAACTCCGACGACTGGCAAAGTGATGATCGACGGGCGCGACGTGACCGGGCTTGCGCCGAACAAACGGCGGATCGGTATGGTGTTTCAGGCCTACGCGCTGTTTCCCAACATGAATGTCTTTGGCAACATTGCCTTCGGCCTGAAGATCGCCGGACTTGGCAAGGCCGAGACCGAGGCCCGCGTGCACGAGATGCTCAGGCTTATCGGCCTCGAGCATCTGGCGGCCCGTTACCCCTATGAGATGTCGGGCGGCCAGCAGCAGCGTGTGGCCCTTGCCCGCGCACTTGCGCCTCGACCACAGGTCTTGCTGCTGGATGAACCTCTGTCGGCGCTGGACGCCAAGATCCGCGTGTCTTTGCGCGAAGAGATCCGCGACATCCAGCGAACACTGGGTATCACAACGGTCTTTGTGACCCACGACCAAGAAGAGGCCATGTCGATCTCGGACCGGATGGTCGTGATGAACAGCGGTCGCGC
>JAAFHS010000047.1:7593-10066 GCA_013298485.1 Rhodobacterales bacterium | reverse complement strand
GCGCATTTGTGACAGGTTCTGTCACCACGCTGGCGTTGATCCTTCTGGCACTGCAGGCACCCGCCGTTCTGGATGGCCATGTCATCACGGCAAGGATTGCATGGTTGCCCGGCCTTGGCTTGAATGCGAATTTCATGCTGGATGGATTGGGTCTGCTGTTTGCCGGGCTGATCCTCGGGATCGGGCTGCTGATCATCATCTACGCGCGGTTCTACCTGTCGCCGTCAGACCCGATGGGCGTGTTCTATACCTATCTCATGCTGTTTCAGGGTGCGATGGTGGGGATTGTCCTGTCCGACAACATCCTGCTTTTGCTGATTTTCTGGGAACTGACCAGCCTCAGTTCATTCCTGCTGATCGGGTATTGGAGGCATCTGCCCGAAGGCCGTCAAGGCGCGCGCATGGCCCTGGCCGTGACGGGGGCCGGGGGCCTTGCGATGATCGGCGGCACGCTGATCCTGGGCCATATCGCAGGCAGCTATGATCTGTCGGTGATCCTGACGCAGAAGGACGCCATTCAGGCGTCTGATTGGTATCTGCCCGCGCTGATCCTGATCCTGCTGGGGTGTTTCACCAAATCAGCGCAGTTCCCGTTCCATTTCTGGCTGCCGCATGCGATGGCCGCCCCGACCCCGGTGTCGGCCTATCTGCATTCGGCGACGATGGTAAAGGCTGGCATCTTTCTGATGGCGCGCATGTGGCCCGTGCTGTCGGGCACCGAGGCGTGGTTTCTGATCGTGACCACCGCAGGCCTGATCACCATGCTGATCGGCGCGGTGATCGCGCTGTTCAAGGATGATCTGAAGGCCGTGCTGGCCTATTCCACCGTCAGCCATCTGGGCCTGATCACCATGCTACTCGGGTTCGGGACCAAGGCCGCGGCCTCCGTCGCCGTCTTTCACATCATCAATCATGCGACCTTCAAGGCGGCACTGTTCATGGCCGCAGGCATTGTCGATCACGCGGCCCATACGCGCGATCTACGCCGCCTTGGCGGCCTGCGACGGCTGATGCCCATCACATTCATCCTGACGATGATTGCATCCCTGTCGATGGCGGGCCTGCCACCCCTTAACGGGTTCCTGTCCAAGGAATTGATGCTTGAACAGGCGGCCCATACCGATTGGCTTGGCGCGCCATGGTTGCTTGGCGTTCTCGCCACGATTGGTGCGCTTTTTTCCGTGGCCTACAGCCTGCGTCTGCTGGTGCATGGCTTTCTTGGCCCGGTCCGCAATGATTATCCCGCCGCACCGCATGATCCGGTTGCAGGACTGTGGTTTGCTCCTGCCTTTCTCGCGCTGCTGGTGATCGTGATCGGTATCTTGCCCATGACCTCGGCGGCATGGCTGGTGGATGCGGCAACCAGTACGGTGACGGGTGAAACCACGGCAGTGAAGATCACGCATTGGCACGGGCTGGGCGCGGTTGCCCTGTGGATGTCGATCATCGCGGTTGGTGGCGGTGTGGTGCTGCTCGGCCTGTACCCCGCCCTGGCAAGGATCTGGGACAACGCCCCGCGCCCGGATGCCAAGCGTCTTTTCGATGCACTGCTGGGGTGGGTTATCGCGCTGTCACGCGGCTTTACCGATCTGCTGCACAACGGTGCCATGGCCCGCCCCGTGGCTATCGCAACCGTCGTCATCGTGGGGGCCGGGGTCTGGGCCTTTGCGTCCGGCATGCATCTGCCGGGCCTGCGCGCCGCGACCCCCGTGCCGCTGCCCGTTGCCGCCGGATTTGTCCTGCTGGTCATGGCGGTACTGGCAATCGTTGTGCTGCACCGCAACCGCCTGATCAGCCTTCTGATGGTGGGGGTCATCGGTTTGATGATCTCGGTCGCCTTTGCGTGGTTCGCGGCCCCCGACCTTGCGCTGACACAGATCGCGGTGGAGGTGGTGACCGTCCTTCTGATGCTGATTGCCCTGAACTTCCTGCCCAAGACCACCCCGGCAGAAAGCACCTTTGGCCGCAGGCTGCGTGATATCGCGGTGGCGGGGGCTGCGGGCCTCAGTACGGCCGCGCTGACCTATGCGCTGATGATGCGCGATGCGGCCTTCCCGCTGATTTCCGAATACCATCTGGCGCAGTCCAAACCGGGGGCGGGTGGCACCAATGCCGTGAACACGATCATCGTCGACTTCCGCGGCTATGACACCTATGGCGAGATTATCGTGCTGGGCATCGCCGCCCTCATCATCTTTGCGCTGACGGAAAGTTTGCTGGCGGGCGGCGCCGCCAATGACCGCCTGATGACCCTGCGCCCGGATCCGCGCAGGGCGGGCGACCGCCATCCGCTGATGATGGTCGTGGCAACGCGGTTCCTGTTGCCGGTTGCGATGATGGTCGGCGTCTTCATCTTTCTGCGCGGGCACAACATGCCCGGCGGCGGCTTTGTGGCCGGGCTGATCGTAGCGATTGCACTTTTGATGCAATACATGGCCAGCGGCTTTGCCTGGACTGCCGAAAGGCAGCGCTT
>JAAFHS010000047.1:0-7583 GCA_013298485.1 Rhodobacterales bacterium | reverse complement strand
GCGATCTTTGATCTGGGCGTGTTCCTGACCGTTCTGGGCGCAGTCATGCTGGCGCTTGAGTCGCTGTCGCGCTTTGCCATCCGCGCGGGTGAGCGTGTGAACACCCGCGCTTTCGACATCGACCCCGCGCGCGAAGTGCCGTGATGGAACTGCTTGTCGCCATCGCTGTCGGGCTGTTGACCACTGCGGGCCTGTATCTGGTTCTGCGGCAGCGGACGTTCCCGGTGATCGTGGGGCTGTCGCTGCTGTCGTATGCCGTCAACGTGTTTATCTTTGCATCGGGTCGTCTGGCCATCGGCCTGCCGCCGATCATCGCGGATGGTGCGGCAGGCTATACTGACCCGCTGCCGCAGGCGCTGGTGCTGACGGCCATCGTGATCTCTTTCGGGATGACGGCGGTGATCCTGATCATGGCGCTTGGGTCATACCTTGAGGCGGGCCATGACAGGGTCGACATGACCGGGGATGATGCCGAATGACCCATTGGATCATCGCCCCCGTCGTCATGCCCGCGATGTTGGCCGCGATCATCGTCATCGGCATGCGGCACGATCTTGCCCTGCAGCGCATTGTCGGGCTGGTTGGCACAGCTCTGCTGGCCGTCATCGCAGGTGCATTGTTGTTTTCCGCAACCACAAACGAGCCCGAGGTCTACTACCTCGGCAACTGGCCTGCCCCGTTCGGCATTGTGCTGGTGCTGGACCGGCTGTCGGCCCTGATGGTCGCCCTGACGGCAGTACTTGCACTGATCATACAGCTCTACGTCTTGGGCACCGGCTGGGATGCGCGCGGCAAGCACTTTCATGCGCTTTTCCAGTTTCAGCTGATGGGCATCTGCGGCGCGTTTCTGACGGGGGATGCCTTCAACCTGTTCGTGTTTTTCGAGGTGCTGCTGATCGCGAGCTATGGCCTTATGATCCATGGCGCGGGGCGCGCGCGGTTGCGCGCGGGCGTGCAATACGTGGCGTTCAACCTGATCGGATCGACGCTGTTCCTGTTCGCGCTGGCCACCACTTATGCCGTCACGGGCACGCTGAACCTGGCCGATCTCGCGGTCAAGGTGGCGGCCCTGCCGGAGGGTGATGCCGCCCTGATCCGGGTGGCAGGCGTGCTGATGCTGCTGGTGTTTGCGATCAAGGGCGCGCTGGTGCCGCTGCAGTTCTGGCTGCCCGGCACCTATGCCAATGCCCCGGGGCCGGTGGCCGCCCTCTTTGCCGTGATGACCAAGGTCGGAGCCTATGCGATCATCCGCATCTTCACGCTGATCTTTCCACCGACGGTCGCCGCAACCGGCACCCTGTTTGCCGACCTGCTGCTGCCTGCCGCACTTGCCACGCTGACCGTCGGTGCGATTGGTGTGTTGGGGGCCAGCAGCCTGCCGCGCCTTGCCGCCTTCGCAGGGATCGCGTCCATGGGCACGGTCTTTGTCGCGCTGTCGGCTTTCACACCTGCGGCGACGGCGTCGGCTTTGTACTACATCGTGCATTCCACACTGGCCGGGGCGATGCTGTTTCTGGTGGCCGATCTGGTGGCGCACAGGCGGCAGGGGACGTCGCTGGGCCAGGCCATGCCCCCGATGGCCCAAGGCGGGCTGATTGCAGCACTGTTCTTTTTGGCCGGGATCGCAATGGCCGGAATGCCGCCGTTTTCCGGGTTCCTCGGCAAACTGCTGATCCTTGATGCGATGCGGGATCAGGCGGCCCTGATCTGGTCCTTCGTGCTGGCAACCTCACTGATTCTTGTTCTGGGCTTTGCCCGCGCGGGATCGGTTCTGTTCTGGAAAGCGCATGCCACTGACGTCGATCCCACCCCGCATAACCCTGAACCGCTCGCCTTCGCCGCCGTCTTTGCGCTGGCCGCCCTGCTGGTGGCGCTGACGGTCCTCGCAGGCCCCGTGATGGCGTGGATGGAGGCGACGGCCATCTATCTGCACGCGCCCGCCCCCTATGTCGATGCAAACCGTCTGGGGGTGCAGCCATGATGCGCCGCCTGTTCCCACATCCCTACCTGTCACTGACGCTGTTCATCGTCTGGTTCCTGCTGGTCAATGACCTGAAACTCGGCAGTGCCGTGCTGGCGGCGTTTCTTGCCATCACAATTCCCCTGCTGACGGGTGCCTATTGGCCGAACCGCCCGCAGATCAAATCCGTGCCTGCGCTGATCGCATACGGCCTCATCGTGTTCTGGGACGTGATCCTTGCGAATATCCAGGTCGCCAGGATCATCCTCTTCATGCCCGCAGACCGCATCAGATCGGCCTGGATCCCCGTCCCGATCGAGCTGCGCACACCCGAGGCGATTGCCCTGCTGTCGGGCACCATCACAATGACGCCGGGCACAGTGACGGCAGATATGTCGGATTGTGGCCGCGTTCTACTGATCCACGCCCTGCATGCGCCCGACCCCGATGCCGTGCGCGACGATATCAAGACCCGTTATGAGGCCCGATTGAAAAGGATATTCGAATGATCCTCACCTATGCGCTCGACTTCACGCTAGGCTGCTTTGGCATTGCCCTGCTGTTGAACCTGTGGCTGCTGTTGCGCGGGTCCAACGTGGTGGACCGCGTGCTTGCGCTGGATACGATGGTCGTCAATTCCATCGCCCTGATCGTGCTTTACGGTATCAAGTCAGGCTCGGCCCTGAACTTCGAGGCCGCGATCCTGTTTGCGATGACGGGCTTTGTATCATCCGTGGCATTCGCGAAGTATCTGACCCGGGGGAGTGTGATCGAATGATCGGGCTGGATCAGATCACCGAAATCGTAATTGCGGCGCTGCTGGTCATCGGCGGCATCTTTGGCCTGATCGGCAGCTTTGGCCTGCTGAAACTGCGCGATCCGATGCAGCGGCTGCATGCGCCGACCAAGGCCACGACGGTGGGTGTTGGCACGGCCCTGCTCGCGTCGGTGCTGGACCTGTGGATATTCGAGGCGACGCTGACATGGCAGGAATTGCTGGTGATCGCCTTCCTGTTCCTGACCGCACCGATCACAGCACTGTTTCTGGCCAAGGCCCATCTGCATCTGACCGTGCGGCACGAAGATATCCCACCAACAGGCACCAAACGCCCATGGGCGACCTACAGTACCGATGATGCGGATGAATTTCAGCCCTGATGCGTCAGAAGAGATGCGCGTTGATCAGCAGATGCGCACCAATCGCCGCCAAGTATCCCAGCCCGATGGCCCATGCCCATTTCAGATGCGCGCCAAAGGTGTAGACACCCCGCGCCTGCCCCATCAGCGCAACCCCCGCCGCCGATCCGATTGACAACATCGACCCGCCCGTCCCCGCCGTCAGCGTGATCAGCAGCCATTCGCCATCCGACATCGCAGGGTCCATCGTCAGCACGGCAAACATTAGGGGGATGTTGTCGATCACCGCCGACAGCGCACCAATGATGACATTCGCAGAAGTCGGCCCCAGATCGGTGTACAACAGCTCTGACGCGAGCGCGAGATAGCCCAGAACGCCCAGGCCCCCCACTGCAAAGATGATGCCGAAAAAGAACAAAAGCGTGTCCCATTCCACCCGCTGCACCTCTTTGAAGCTGTCCAGCACCATGTCTTCGTCGCCCTTCCGGGTGCCCTTCATGCGCAGGTAATAGGACCAGATCTGCAGGTAACCCAGCCCCAGCATCATCCCCAAGGCGGGTGGCAGGTTCAGGAAATTCTTGAACGACACCGCCGTCGCGATGGTCAGCGCGAACAGTACGGCCACCCCGATCATGCCCGGCTTGCCACGCACATTGCGTACCTCTGCCGATGGCTTTTCGTTCGGCACCGCCCAGTACATGATCGCGGCAGGCACCAGCCAGTTGATCAGCGATGGCAGGAACAGTGCAAAGAATTCGAAGAACGTCAGCTTGCCCTTCTGCCAGACCATCAGGGTGGTGATATCGCCAAAGGGCGAAAACGCCCCACCCGCATTGGCCGCAATCACGATGGAAATGCAGCCGATCACGACGAATTTCGCATTGTCCCGCCCCAGTGCCATGACGACCGCCCCCATCACCAGCGCGGTCGTCAGATTGTCCAGCACCGATGACAGAAAGAACCCGAGGATCCCCGTCAGCAGGAACAACTGCCGGTACCCGAGGCCCAGCCCGATCAGCCGCACCCGCAGCACATCAAAGGCCCGCCGTTCCTCCAGCGTGTTGACGTAAGTAATCGCCACGATCAGGAACAGGAACAGCTCGCCATATTCCTCGATAATCTCTTTCGCATGGCTATGTGCCGCCTCTGACTGCCCTGCCATCAGGTAGGCGATGCCGATCAGCGCCCAGATCAGCCCCGCGGCCAGCATCACCGGCTTGGACTTCGCCATGTGCGTGGATTCTTCGAACACCACCATGATGTAGGCGACCACGAAGATGATCAGCGACAGGATGCCCGCCCAGTGCCCCGTCAGGTCCAGATCATGCATGATTTTTCGCCCCTCATCCGTGCCTGCGTCCGGCTTTTGCGGCACAAAGCACCGTTCGGCCCGCAAGGTCAACCTGCGATGCCGCCTGCCAGATTGCACAAGGATTGACCGCAAGAGCGGAAAGCCAAGGCCAAAACCCTTGTCGCGGGTAGCGGCCCATGGCATCGTCGCGGACACCCGACACCGGCGGAGGATCCCCTTGGAAATGATGACAGCCACCGCCATGACTGGCCTGTTGCCGCAGGTGACGCATGCCCGGAATCCGGGGATGCCGCTTGATCTTGACTGGGTCGCAGGCGTGCAGGCGAACACATCGGCCATCGAACGCCGGGCCGCTACCATCGGCGGGCGGCGGACGGTGAAAAAGGAATGGCAGGCTGCATGGCTGTGCAAAGCCGTCAGCCTGATCGATCTGACCACGCTGTCGGGCGATGACACCGCAGGCCGGGCGAAACGCCTGTGCGCCAAGGCGCGCCAACCCGTTGCCCCCTGGATGCTGGAACGCCTTGGTTTGCCGGGCCTGCGGGTCGGTGCCGTCTGCGTCTATCACGACATGGTCGCCACCGCCGTGGCCGCCCTTGCAGGATCGGGCATTCCTGTGGCGGCCGTCTCGACCGGCTTTCCTGCAGGGCTCTCGCCACTGCATCTGCGCATCGCGGAAATCCGCGAAAGCGTGGCCGCAGGTGCGGCAGAAATCGACATCGTCATTTCGCGCCGCCATGTGCTGACGCAGAACTGGCAGGCCTTGTATGATGAGATGGCCGCGATGCGCGCGGCCTGTGGCGCGGCACATGTGAAGGCGATCCTCGCCACGGGCGAACTGGGCACGCTGCGCAATGTGGCCCGCGCATCCCTGGTCTGCATGATGGCAGGGGCGGATTTCATCAAGACATCGACGGGCAAAGAGGCGGTGAATGCCACCCTGCCCGTGACCCTGACCATGATCCGCGCGATCCGCGACTATCAGGACCGTACAGGGATCAAGGTCGGCTACAAACCGGCGGGCGGGATTTCAAAGGCCAAGGATGCCTTGCTCTACATGGCCATGATGAAAGACGAACTCGGTGATGCCTGGCTCCAGCCTGACCTGTTCCGCTTTGGCGCCTCATCCCTGCTGGGCGATATCGAACGCCAGCTGGAACACCATTTGACCGGCCACTACTCGGCTGCCAACCGCCATGCGATGGGATGATGCGATGAACACGCCAACGGTCAGACAGATTTTTGACAGCATGGACTACGGCCCGGCACCTGAAGGCAATGCCGAGGCGCTGGCGTGGATTGCCGCTCATCAGGGGCGCTTTGGCCATTGGATCGACGGCGCGTTCACGGCGCCCGAAGCGACCTTTGAAACCAAGAACCCCGCGACGGGCCGCGTTCTGGCCATGGTGAGCCAGGGTACGCAAGCCAGCCTTGATGCCGCCATTGCCGCCGCGCGCCGCGCACAGGGGAAGTGGGCAAAGACACCCGGGCATCAGCGGGCGCGCGTCCTGTATGCCCTCGCCCGGCTGGTGCAGAAACAATCGCGCCTGTTTGCCGTGCTGGAGACGATGGACAACGGCAAACCGATCCGCGAATCCCGCGATATCGACATCCCCCTTGTCGCGCGGCATTTCTATTACCACGCGGGTCTTGCCCAGCTGATGGCATCCGAGATGCCCGATCAGGTGCCTCTGGGTGTTTGCGGCGCGGTGATCCCCTGGAACTTTCCGCTGCTGATGCTCGCATGGAAAGTCGCCCCGGCATTGGCGGCGGGCAATACGATCGTGCTGAAACCCGCTGAGTACACCCCCCTAACCGCCCTGCTGTTTGCCGAACTGTCGCGTGAGGCGGGCCTGCCCAAAGGCGTGCTGAACATCGTGACGGGCGATGGCGAGACGGGCGCGGCGCTGGTGGATCATCCGGGCGTCGACAAGATCGCCTTCACCGGATCGACCGCCGTGGGCCGCAAGATCAGGGTCGCCACCGCAGGCACGGGCAAGGCGCTGACGTTGGAGTTGGGCGGCAAATCCCCCTATATCGTGTTTGATGATGCCGATCTGGATTCTGCGGTCGAAGGATTGGTCGATGCGATCTGGTTCAATCAGGGGCAGGTCTGCTGTGCAGGCAGCCGCCTGTTGGTGCAGGAAGGCGTGGCGGAGCGGTTTTACGCCAAACTGAAGCGCCGGATGGACGGGTTGCGCATTGGCGATCCCTTGGACAAATGCATTGATGTGGGTGCGATTGTGGACCCGGTGCAACTCGACGCGATCCGCAGCATGGTGGATGGGAATGCCGAAGGCGATCTGTACCGCGCGGCCTGCACGGTGCCCGAGGGGTGCTTTTATCCCCCCACCCTGATCACCGGGCTGTCCGCCGCCAGCACCCTGATGCAGGAGGAAATCTTTGGCCCCGTGCTGGTCGCCATGACCTTCCGCACACCGGGTGAGGCGGTGGAACTGGCGAACAACACGCGCTATGGCCTTGCCGCAACCGTATGGACCGAAAACATCAACCTCGCGCTGGATGTCGCGCCGAAACTGCGCGCGGGCATCGTCTGGATCAACGGCACCAACATGTTCGATGCCGCCGCAGGCTTTGGCGGGGTGCGCGAAAGCGGGTTCGGGCGTGAGGGCGGCTGGGAGGGGCTGGCGGCTTATGTCAAACCGGCGGGTCAGGCAAAGGCGCTGAAACCGCTGGTGGCGGTCACGGCGGATGTGGTGGCGGTGGCGGGGATCGACCGCACGGCAAAGCTGTTCATCGGCGGCAAGCAGGCGCGGCCCGATGGCGGGTATTCGCGCGCCGTCGTCAGCCCGCGCGGCAAGCTGCTGGGGCATGTGGGCATCGGCAACCGCAAGGACATCCGCAACGCGGTTGA
Organism: Rhodobacterales bacterium; assembly: GCA_013298485.1. Lineage (GTDB taxonomy): Bacteria > Pseudomonadota > Alphaproteobacteria > Rhodobacterales > Rhodobacteraceae > JAAFHS01. Next base: position 299 of record JAAFHS010000047.1, on the reverse strand, counting down.
GGCGGCGCAGGCGGCACGCGGCTGGGCGCGGATGACCGCCCATGCCCGCGCGCAAATCCTGTATTACATCGGCGAGAACCTGTCGGCGCGGGCGACGGAGTTTGCGGGGCGCATCGCCGACATGACGGGAAAGCCGGGTGCTGCGGAGGTGGAGGCGGCGATCCAGCGGCTGTTCACCTATGCGGCCTGGGCGGACAAATATGATGGTGCGGCAAAATCGGTGCCGATCCGGGGGATCGCGCTGGCGATGAACGAACCCTGCGGCGTGATCGGTGCGATCTGCGCGGATGAGATGCCGC
>JAAFHS010000469.1 GCA_013298485.1 Rhodobacterales bacterium | reverse complement strand
CGATACCCTGCCGCAGCGCAAACCCGACCCAGCCCCCTTGCGTCTGGCCCAGGCGCAGATCGGCAGGGGCGCCGTCCTGTTTGTCGGCGATAGCGAAGTTGATGCCGAAACCGCCCATGCGACCCCTCTGCCCTTTGCGCTGTTTGCAGGCGGGTATCGCCACAGCGCCATCGCCGATCTGGCCCCGGTCATGGCGTTCGATCACCATGCCGCCCTGCCCGTCTGGCTTGCGCAGAACCCTCTGTAACCGGCGCAAGGCATCCCGTGACGGACCTTCCATCATCCTTTCCAAGGATACTCGACGGACCCGCGTCAAAGGTCTAAGGTAACCAGCGGGGAAAATTATGATGATCAGGAGGTTGATGCCGGTGACAGATGTTCTGTCGCTCATCACGCGTATCGCGCAGGCAAGGCGGATCGACGATGTCTGGTCCTTGTCCGTACCCTATTTCCGGGCGCTCGGCTTTTCACGGGTCAATTACGGCCATACCCGGTTCCGCCATGACCGCAGCATCGGTGACCCCGACGATGCGATCTTTCTGTCCACCGCCGATCCCGATTATGTGCGCTTGTACTTTCGCGGCGGCTTTTTCGCACGCACCCCCGTGTATCGCTGGGCGCTCAGCAATGACGGGGCCTGCACCTGGGCCTGGGTCCAAAAGGCCTATGAAGAGGGCAGGCTTTCCCCGGAGGAGGCCGAGGCCGTACGCCAGAACGCGCAGATGGGTGTCGCCGCAGGCATCGCCATCAGTTTCCCGGAATCCTCGATGCGCGCCAAGGGTGCCCTCGGACTGATCGCCGACAAAGGCCTGACGCATGGTGACGTGGAAGAGATCTTCGCAACCCGCCAGCAGGAAATCCTGTCGGTCGCCCATATGATGCATCTGAAAATCATTCAGCTGCCCGGGGGCGGTGGCCGTCGCGCGCTGACCAGCCGCCAGCGCGAGGTGCTGGAATGGGTGGCCGACGGCAAGACGATGCAGGACATCGCCATCATCATGGGCGTATCGCCCGCGATGGTGGAAAAACACCTGCGGCTTGCGCGGGAGGCCCTGGATGTCGATACCACCGCGCAGGCCGTGGCCAAGGCCGCATTGATGAACATCATCTTCCAGCGCGACCCGGCGCCTGAGGAATCCGAGGTGCGCCTGCGCGCGGCGGCCTCAAGGTAAGGATTCCCCGACTAGGTTTCCTTTGCGTCATGCGCGATACAGTCTGTGTTCCGTCAAGGCAGCTTGCTTTGACTTCAGGAATGCGCGGGTCGGGGATGCGTGTATTTTCACGATAATCTGCCTCGTGTCCGGACCCCTCTGGGTGGGATCCGTCTTTTCGGCGCAGTCTGCCTGCCTATTCCGGTTGGTCTGCCTGCCCATTCGCCGCCTTGACCCTATGTCCTCTTCCCCGAGGGACCGGTCGGTGGTGATCCGATGCGCCCAGTGCTGTCCCAGCCTGGGCCATCGGCATGTGTAGCGTGCAGAAATTGATGACTCCGTAAAATGAAAAAAGGCGCATCGATGTCCCGATGCGCCTCATGTTTCGTCTGAACCCGAAAGATCAGCCTTGCGCCATCTTGGCCACTTCGGCGGCAAAATCCTCGGTGGCCTTTTCGATGCCTTCACCAACCGCCATCCGCACGAAGCCAATGACTTCGACACCGGCCTGCCTAGCGGCGTCAGCGACTGTCATCTTGCCTTCGGCGTCCATCACAAACACCTGCCCCATCAGCGTGCTTTCGGCGAGAAACTTCTTCATCCGCCCCGGAATGATGTTGTTCTGGATCACCGCATCCGGCTTTGGCTTGGCCGAGGCTGCGTTTTCCTCCAGCGCCTTCTGCGTCTGCACCGCCAGTTCACGCTCCACGATTGCCGGGTCCAGATCGGCCTCTGACAGCGCGAGCGGATTGGTCGCGGCCACATGCATCGCAATCTGCTTGGCGATGCCGTTATCCGTGCCCTTGACCGCCACCAGAACGCCAATGCGCCCCATGCCATCGGTCGCAGCATTGTGCACGTAGGAGGCCACATGATCGCCTTCGACTGACGCCATCCGGCGCAGGGTCATGTTCTCGCCAATCACCGCAACCGTTTCCGCAATCGCTGTCGCAACCGGCACACCGTTCATATCGGCGGCCTTCAATTCCTCGACATCGGCGCAGCGCACGGCGGTCTTTGTGATGTTGCGCACGAGGGTCTGGAAATCAGCATTCTTGCCGACAAAGTCGGTCTCCGAATTCACCTCGACTGCCACGCCGCGGTGGCCCGACACCATGACGCCCACCAGACCCTCTGCCGCCAGACGGTCCGCCTTCTTTGCGGCTTTGGCGAGACCCTTGGTGCGCAGCCAGTCAACCGCCGCATCCATATCGCCATTGGTTTCAACCAATGCCTTTTTCGCATCCATCATGCCTGCGCCGGTGCTGTCGCGCAGCTCTTTCACCATTTGTGCGGTGACGGTCATGTCAGTCTCCTGAAATTCAAGAAATTGTTGCGGCGGGGTCATCGGCTTGCAAGATGCAAACCGACTTTCGCCCCGCCGCGTCTCATTTGCGTGACAGACCCTTTTAGGCCTCGGCGACGGCTTCTTCTTCCGGGGCTGTTTCCAGCGCACCCAGATCAACGCCCGCCGCACCCATCTGCGCCGACATCCCGTCAAGGGCCGCCCGTGCGATCAGATCGCAATACAGCGCAATCGCACGCGCCGCATCGTCATTGCCGGGGATCACATGGTTCACGCCCTTGGGCGAGCAGTTGGTATCCACAATGCCGATCACCGGAATGCCCAGCTTTTGTGCTTCAAGGATCGCCAGATCCTCTTTGCCCACGTCGATGATGAACAACAGGTCCGGCGTTCCGCCCATTTCGCGGATGCCACCAAGGCTCGCCTGCAGCTTGGCCTGATCGCGT
>JAAFHS010000470.1 GCA_013298485.1 Rhodobacterales bacterium | reverse complement strand
CAACGAGGCCGCCTTCAACGGCGCCACCCGCTGGGCGACCGAAACCGGCGGCACGTTCAAGGAACTGGAAATGCAGTCCGAGGCGCAGCGCGAACAGGCGCTCCGCCGTCTCGCCGAATCGGGGGCCAACCCCGTCGTGATGACAGGCTTTGCCTTTGGTGACGTGCTCAACACCGTCGCCCCCGATTTTCCCGATACCAAATTCGCGATCATCGACATGGTCGTGGAACAGCCCAATGTGAAATCCGTCGTCTTCACCGAACATGAAGGCAGCTATCTGGTCGGCATGATGGCTGGTCTTGCATCCAAAACCGGCACTGTCGGCTTTGTCGGCGGCATGGATATCCCCCTGATCCGCCGCTTCGGCTGCGGCTATGCCCAGGGCGTTCTCGCCGCCAACCCCGATGCCAAAGTCATCCTGAACATGACGGGCACCACGCCCGCCGCATGGAATGACCCCGTCAAGGGAGCCGAACTCGCCATTTCGCAAAAAGCCCAGGGCGCGGATGTGATCTTTGCCGCCGCCGGTGGCACCGGCGTCGGCGTTCTGCAGGCCGCCGCCGATGAAGGCATCATGTCGATCGGCGTGGACAGCAACCAGAACTACCTGCACCCCGGCTCTGTCCTGACCTCGATGATGAAGCGCGTGGATAACGCGGTGTATGAGGCTTTCAAGGAAGGCACGGACCTCACCCCCGGCGTCAATGTGATGAGCCTTGCCAATGATGGCGTGGGCTACGCGATGGATGAAAACAACGCGGCCCTCGTCACCCCGGAAATGCAGGCCACTGTCGATGCCGCCGCCGCCGCGATCAAATCCGGCGAACTTGTGGTGCATGACTACATGTCCGACAACACCTGCCCGGCTGCCACGTTCTGAACGGCTGACCGGTCACAAAGACAACGGGCCGCGCAATTGCATCTTGCGCGGCCCATATTCATCCGGGGGGATGGGATGCAAAGGCGCGGCTTCATGATGACAGGGATTGCGGCCAGCCTTGCGATTGCAAATCATACCGCTCACGCCGGGGGTGCCACAGGATTTGTGGTGCCCGCAGAAGAGCACCCGCAGGAAATGGCGGTCATGCAATGGCCAGTCAGCCGCAGCATCTATGATGACGCGGCCTTTCTGCGCATAGTGCAAACCATGATTGCCGACATTGCCAACACCATCGCCGCGTTTCAGCCGGTGGTGATGCTGGCCGATGCCGCCCTGCACGATGACATGCGCAGGCATCTGGCACAGGCGGTGACGCTGTGGGACATTCCAACCGAAGATCTGTGGGCGCGCGATTCAGGGCCGATTGTGCTGCGTGACGGGCAGGGCAACCGTGCTGTCAGTGGCATCCGGTTCAACGGCTGGGGCGGGCGTCAGGTCCATGCGAAGGATCGCCAGATCGCAGCCCGCATGGCCGAACACCTTGGCCTGCCGATCCTGCCGTCAGTCCTGCAGGGTGAGGCGGGTGGCGTCGAACAGGATGGCCTCGGCCTGCTCATCGCGCATGAAAGCAGCTGGGTCCATGAAAACCGCAATCCCGGCATGACGCGCGATGCGGTGGGTGCGGCCCTGCTTGCGGCTTATGGTGCCGACCGCATCCTGTGGTCACCCGGCCTGAAAGATGAAGATATCACCGATTACCACATCGACAGCCTGCTGCGCCTGACCGGGCCTGCGCGGGTGCTGATCAACATGCCAAGGACGCCCGATCCGAATGACCCGTTTCATCAGGCCGCCGCCGCAACGCTGGCCATGGTCACTGCCGCCGGGCTGGATGTCGAGGTGATCTTTGAACCCGCGCGCAGGCGGGTTCAGGCGGTCGATTTCGTGGCGTCCTATGCCAACTACTTTGTCTGCAACGGTGCGGTGATTGCCGCGCAGTTCGGCGATGCCGATACCGACAGCGCCGCTGTTGCGACCCTGCGCCGCCACTATCCCGGGCGCGAGGTGATTGCGCTGAACACTGATGCGCTTGGCGAAATCGGCGGCGGTATCCACTGCGCCACGCATGAGGTGCCTCGCGCATGACCTGCCTTTCGCCGCATGCCATCATCCCTTACATCCCCGATGCCCCGGCAGGCAAAACGCCCGAACTGATGGATATACTTTCCGGGTTTCGCACCCAGACCTGCCCTGCGGCCATTCCTTGTTCCGGGGACGCGCCATGACCTACCGTCTGAAGTCTTGGCTGTGCAAAGGGCCAAAGCTTTGGCACAACATGACAATGACGACCGCAAAGGCTCCGCATGACTGATCCTCAGACCCCATTTGCCATCGAACTTAAGGGTATCTCCAAATCCTTCGGCCCGGTGCAGGCGAACAAGGACATCTCGATCCAGGTCCCCCGCGGCACCATCCACGGCATCATCGGCGAAAACGGGGCTGGCAAGTCCACTCTGATGTCGATCCTCTATGGCTTTTACAAAGCCGACGCGGGCGAGATTTTCATTGCCGGCAAACCGACCCCCATCCCCGACAGCCAGAGTGCCATCCGCGCCGGCATCGGCATGGTCTTCCAGCATTTCAAACTGGTGCAGAACTTCACCGTGCTGGAAAACGTGATCCTGGGGGCGGAAGACGGCCCCCTCCTCAACACCTCCCTCGCGCGGGCCCGCCGCGTGCTGACCGATCTTGCCCGCGAATACGAACTCGATGTCGATCCCGATGCGATGATCGAGGATCTGTCGGTGGGCCACCAGCAGCGCGTTGAAATCCTCAAGGCCCTCTACCGTCAGGCCGACATCCTGATCCTCGATGAACCCACGGGCGTGCTGACGCCCGATGAGGCGGATCATCTGTTCCGCATCCTGCGCGGCCTGCGCGACCAGGGCAAAACCATCATCCTCATCACCCATAAACTGCGTGAGATCATGGAAACGACCGACAACACCAGCGTCATGCGGCG
>JAAFHS010000467.1 GCA_013298485.1 Rhodobacterales bacterium | reverse complement strand
ACCGGCCGCGCCGCCTGCATAGTAGCGCAGGAAATCCACAGCCTCGCGCAGTTCGGCCACGGCATCGGCCAGCGTCTTGCCCGCCTCGCGCGCCAAGAGCGCGAAGATCGCGCCATAGGCCGCTTCATACAGGTCCGCCGCACGCATCAGGACAGCCGCGCGCTGATCGGCGGGGGCATCCCAGCGCGCCGCATGGGCCAGCGCCTGCGCCACGTCGGCGTCCGATGCCAGCACGACCTGCCCGACAACCTCGCCAGACGCGGGGTTCAGAACGGATTGGCCAGCACTCGCGACAACCGCACCGCCCGCAACCGGCGCCGTGTGAAATACCGTGCGCTGATGCGGCCTACGCGCCGCCTCAATCGCCGCGAGATCGCCCGCATCCGTCAGATCCCAGCCCCGCGCATTGCGCCGCGCACCAAAGATCGCAGGCCCGGCCGGCAGGCCGGGGTTCGGCAGGGTCAACCCCTCCATCGCCGTCAGCGGGCAGGCGGCCACCACCTCCGGCGGCACCTCGTCATCCACGATCTGGTTCACGAAAGACGAATTCGCCCCGTTTTCAAGCAACCTGCGCACAAGGTACGCCAGCAAGTCCCGGTGTGCCCCCACGGGCGCGTAAATCCGGCAGCGCGTTCCGCCATCGCTCAGCACAAGGTCATGCAACCGCTCGCCCATGCCATGCAGCCGCTGGAATTCGAATACCATCGGGTCATCCGCCAGCGCCAGCACCGCAGCCACCGTATGCGCGTTATGCGTCGCAAACTGCGGGTAAATCCGGTCTGTCATGCCCAGCAGTTTCTTTGCGCAGGCGATGTAGCTCACATCCGTTGCCTGTTTGCGCGTGAACACCGGAAAGCTGTCCAGCCCCATCACCTGCGCCCGCTTCACCTCGGCGTCCCAATAGGCGCCCTTGACCAGCCGCACCATGATACGCCGGTCCAGCCGCGTGGCCGTGGCATACAGCCAATCGATCACCGCCCCCGCGCGCCGCCCATAGGCCTGCACCACCACGCCGAACCCGTCCCAGCCCGCCAGCGACGGATCCTCGAGCACTGCCTCAATCACCCGGGTTGACAGCGCCAGCCTGTCGGCCTCCTCCGCATCAATGTTGAACCCCAGCCCCGCCGCCTTCGCCAAGCCCGCCAGTGCCCGCACACGCGGCACCAGTTCCGCCATCACGCGGGCCTCTTTGGCCACCTCATAGCGCGGATGCAGTGCGGACAGTTTCACCGAAATTCCCGGATTGGCCCGGATGTCATTGCCCCGCCCCGCCCCTGCAATCGCCGTGATCGCGCGCGAATAACTCAGGTGATACCGCCGTGCATCCGCTTCGGTCCGTGCAGCCTCGCCTAGCATGTCATAGCTGTAGGTGTACCCTTTGGCCTGCAACTCCTCCGCCCGCTTCATCGCGGCGGCGATATCCTCGCCCAGCACGAACTGCCGCCCCATTTCCTTCATCGCCTGCGCCACCGCCCGCCGGATCACCGGCTCGCCCAGCCGCTTCACCGCCGCCCGCAGGTGCCCGACCACGCCGCCCTCGGTATCCTCCAGCACCTTGCCCGTCAGCATCAGGGCCCAGGTCGATGCGTTCACCAGGCTCGATGCCGACTTCCCCAGATGCCGCCCCCAGTCGCCCGGTGCGATCTTGTCTTCGATCAGCGCATCCATCGTCTCTGCGTCCGGCACCCGCAGCAGCGCCTCGGCCAGACACATCAGCGAAATGCCTTCCTCGGTCGACAGCCCGTATTCCGCCAGAAAAACCTCCATCAGCCCCGGTTTCGCACTGTTCCTGATGCGCCGCACAAGGTCCGCCCCTGCCGCCACGATCCGCGCGCGGGTGGCCGCGTCCAGCCCCGCCTGCGTCACCAGATCGCGGATCAGGGTCGCCTCATCGGCAAGGCTTTGGGTTTCGATGATATCCATCGGGGCAAGCGTATCGCGGGGCATGATGTCACCTTTCGTTTCGCCCATCATACCAGATTTCATAAGGTACTTTTCCCGATTACCTGCTAAAGCACAGGCAGGTGACGCGAATATCAGGTGTTTTTCATGCCGAATGACCTCTCGCTTGATCGCTTCGATCTGGCCATCCTGCGCATTCTCGCGGTTGATGGCCGGATCAGCGCGGTCGAGTTGGCCCGCCGCATCGGTCTGTCGAAATCCCCGACCCAGGCGCGCTTGAAACGGCTGGAGGAGACCGGCGTCATCATCGGCTACCGCGCGCAGCTTGATCCGATCCGCATGGGTCTGGCGCATGTCGCCTTTGTCGAGGTGCGCCTGTCCGACACACGCGAGGCGGCCTTGCAAGCCTTCAACAAGGCGGTCACCCAGATCCCCGAGGTTGAGCAATGCCACATGATGGCCTCGCGGTTTGACTATCTCTTGAAGGTGCGCACCGCCGATATTCAGGCCTATCGCCGCATCCTGGGCGAAAAGATCACCGCCCTGCCCCATGTCGCCTCCACCTCCACCTATGTCGCGATGGAGACGGTCAAGGAAGGCGCGCCATAGCCGCGCTTACGTCAGCAGCAACCGGTCACAGACCACCTCGCCCTCCAGCGTCCCACCCCCCATCTGGAACCGCCGCAGCATCGATGGGCCGCGCGGGATCGCGACTTCGCGCGCGAACAGGCCCGCGGGAATGTCTACCGGCAGATCGCGCGTGCCCGATCCTTTGCTGCCATCAATCGACAGGGCCACATGCACGCCCCGCGCCCGGGCGTCAGCGATGGCCAGCATCAGGCGGCCCAGATCAAACCCCTGCGCACCATAGAGAATCGTCTGCGCATGGCTGTAGGGCGGATCGCAATAGATCAGATCGCCCGCCTGCGCCCGCGCCATGCTGTCGGCAAAGTCCATGCAGGTGAACCGGCACCCCGCCAGGCGCGCATGCCAGATGTCCACCCGT
>JAAFHS010000466.1 GCA_013298485.1 Rhodobacterales bacterium | reverse complement strand
TGGATGATCTGTTCTGGTTGACCGAGGCGCAGATGGAGCGGCTCAAGCCACATTTTCCTCTGTCGCACGGGATGCCACGCGTAGATGACCGGAAAGTGCTGAGCGGTATTATCTTTATAAATCGCATTGGTTTGCGATGGCGAGATGCGCCTGCGGCCTATGGCCAGCCCAAGACACTCTACAACAGGTGGGTGCGCTGTAGTCGCCTGGGGGTCTTTGCACGCATCCTCACCGAACTGGCCGCCGAACATCGGGATGTCGAGACGATTGTGATCGACGCGACCCATCTGAAAGCCCATCGTACGGCGCCCAGCCCGCGGGGCAAAAAGGGGGATGCAATCGCTTCATCGGGCGCACCAAGGGCGGGCTGAACTCGAAACTGCACGCTGTCGCGGATATCAGGTGCCGGCCCATCGGCATGTACCTGAGCGCCGGGCAGACCAGCGACTACATAGGCGCTCGGGCACTTCTGGCGTCTCTGCCACCTGCCGGAACCTTGCTTGCAGATCGGGCCATGATGCAGGCTTGTTTCACAACGCACTGATCGAAAGGGACATTCAGCCCGTATCCCCTCCCGCAAAGGCCGCAAGACCGCCATCGCCCACGGCACCGACCTTTATCGCAAGCGCCACAAGATAGAGAACATGTTCGCCCGTCTGAAAGCCTGGCGCAGGATCGCCACCCGCTATGACAGATGTGCCGATCTCTTCCTCTCAGCCTGCACACTTGCCGCAACCGTCATGTTCTGGCTACGAGTCCTGGCCTTAAGATATTGTGGCCGAATATGCATTCAAGTCAGAAAAAACGGCCCACTGTATACATTACACGCGGTTTGGTAGCATTTATTTAACACATCTTTAATGTTTGCGGCAGAAAATGATGGAAGTTGTGTCATTCTGGGGGACCAACCATGCGTGCAAGCGAACTTCGAAATCGTGCGATGACTGCTGCCGAAATCGCGCGAGCCAATGGCTTCTTCGCTACTGCTGAAGCCTTTATTCTGATAGCAGCAGAATGTTATGATGGAATCAACGATGTTGGCTCTGACAAGATGGACCAGGTCATGACAAATGCTCCTTCTGGGCCACGAGCGTTTGTCACATCTATTCCACCCTCATAATCTTACCGTGCGCGTGTCATCCTCGCACACATCAGAGACACATCGAAACCTCTGCTAGCAGAGATTTATGCGCTGGCGTCTACTTCTCTTACCTGTATTTTGTCACTAGTCCTTTCTGATTGAAACATGAGCACTCATTTGCGGTGTATTTTTGGTTTTGGTTTTGAGTTGATGAGTTTAGTGGCCTGATAGTTAGTGTGTTCGCTAAACGCATGAAAAAATCGTAAACTATCATCCTCTTTGAAGAATATCATTCAAAACCCTGGCGCACTGACGAATGGCAACACTGTCAATCGGCGCGCAAACTTGACCCTCTATCGGCGCTCAAGATTCACCCCCCTTGTTGCGTCGAGATCAGGGCCTGAGCCGACGGAACTGATCATGGAGTGGAGGCGGGTCAGGCCCTGATCGGGGGTCAGGCGCGGTTTTTGAAGCGCCAGGAGTCGTTGCCGGTCTCGATGATCTCGCAGTGGTGGGTCAGGCGATCAAGCAGCGCGGTGGTCATCTTGGCGTCACCGAAGACTGTGGGCCATTCACCGAAGGCGAGGTTCGTGGTGACGATGATCGAGGTCCGCTCATAGAGGCGGCTGATCAGGTGGAACAGCAGCTGGTCACCGGATTGCGCGAAGGGCAGATAGCCAAGCTCGTCGAGGATGACGAAGTCGAGCCTGGTCATGTAATCCGCCATACGGCCCTGCTTGCCATTGCGGGTCTCGGTCTCCAGCCGGTTCACCAGGTCGACGACATTGAAGAAGCGGCCCCGGGTGCCATTGCGAATGAGCGCGCGCGCGATGGCGATGCCCAGATGGGTTTTGCCGGTTCCGGTTCCGCCGATGAGGACGACATTACGCTGGTCAGCCACGAAGCCGCCCGAGGCAAGATCGCGCACCAGGCCGTCGTTGATGGGCGTGTCGGTGAAGTCGAACTCTTCGATATCCTTGGCCAGCGGAAGCTTGGCGATGGTCATCTGGTAGCGGATCGAGCGTGCCTGCTTCTCGGCGATCTCCGATTGAAGCAAATCGCCCACGATGCGAGGCGGTTCGTGCTGGCGCTTGATGCCTGCGGCCATGACTTCGTCATAGGCGCTGCGCATCCCGTAGAGCTTGAGGCTGCTCATCAGGTCGAAGATTTGGGTGCGTTCCATGTCGGCTGGTCCTTCTGAGGCTGTCATATCGCGCGCAATCCGCCATGGGTTCGTGCGTCAGGCGCAGCGCGGTGGGGGTCAGTAGAAGCGATGTCGGTGTCGGGTCGCGCCGCCGCGCCAGGATGTTGATGACGACTGGGGCGGAATGGACACCCTGATCGATGGCTTCGCGACAGGCTGCCTCGACAATCATCAGGCCATCGTCGGGAACGCAGCTCAGAATCTGGACCATCTGCCGATCCCCGTCATCGCTGCCCTTCAGCTTGCGCCGGATCGCGGCCATGGCCGGCGGCAGAACCCAGTCCTTGAAGGGAGCACCGTTGCGCAGGGCGCCGGGTTTGCGGGCCAGAACGGGCACATAATGCCATGGGTCATAGACGGTCTGGTTCCGGCCAAAAGCGCGGACATGTTCACCGACGATCACACCATTCTGCCGAATGACGATCCGGTCGGCATAGGCATGCACCTCGACGGGCCGCCCGACCGCCGTGGCCAGCACCGAGTATTTGTTGTTGTCGAACCGCACAGTGCAGGTCTTCGATATCGAAGCCGACACACTGTGGAACCCGTCGAACGGGCCGACATAGGGCACAAGTTGCTGGCGCTCCGCCTCGAACATCTCCCAGATCGTCTTGTCGCCCTCTTCGGGGT
>JAAFHS010000465.1 GCA_013298485.1 Rhodobacterales bacterium | reverse complement strand
GCCGCAATCTCCAGTGCGGCAGCCCCCCGCGCATTCAGCACAAGGTCCACCCCCGCCGCCGCCAGCGCTTCGGCGCAGCCCCGCCCAAGGCCCCGTGACGATGCGCAGACCACTGCACGCTTCCCGCTGATCCCCAGGTCCATGACACCCCCCTTTTGATTTCCCCGATGCTAGCCCGCCACCGCCGATCATACCACCCGGACCGGAGACAATACCCCGACCCATCCGCTTTCGTTTCGCATCCCATCGTCAAAGATGCCCCCGCATTGACGGCCAAAATCGCCATCTGATACGTTGACATGGGTCTATGTGGGGCGCATGGACAATTGCAATCAACAGGATGCGTCAGCCGATGTCTGCCAGCGCTGCCCCTTTCTTTCTGCCCGGTCAGGCCTTTCAGGTCTTTGATGCAGAAGATTTTTTTGTGGCCCAAGGGGTCAATCAGGATGATGCCCTGGGCAGCCCCGACATGGTCTGCGCCGGCGATATATATGAGCTTGACCGCAACGCCACCGCCGTCCGCCTGATGCTTGTCGCCGGCGGCGACGGCCCCACACGGCTGGCTGCGGGAACCGAGGCCGGGCGCGCCGGTGATCCTGTCTCGCTTGAGGCCCGCTATACCCTGATGGACCCGCAGGGGGGCAAGGTCGAACTCGCCATCCTGACCACCGCCAGCAGCCGTTTTGCCCTGCCCCTGTCGCCCATGGCACCGCGCATCGGCTATACGCTGCTGGCCATTGATACCGCCCCGCAATCGGCGCGGCTGACCGACCTTCTGAATGTCTCCTTCGCCCGGGGCACGATGATCACCCTGTCCACCGGCGCGCAGAAACCGATCGAGGGGCTGGAACCCGGCGATCAGGTCCTGACCCGCGACCACGGCCCCCAACCCATCCGCTGGATCGGCCGCGCCACATTGCGCGCCGTCGGGGCCTTTGCCCCCGTGATCATTCCCGCAGGCACAATGGGCAACTCCGGCGATCTGATTGTCAGTCAGCACCACCGCATGTTTCTCTATCAGCGCAAGCGCAGCAAAGGCCTGCCCACGGCCGAGGTGCTGGTGCAGGCCAAACACCTTGTGGATGGCGAGGCGATCTTCATCCGCGACGGCGGCATGGTCGATTACTTCAGTCTCGTCTTCGACGCCCATGAAATCATCTATGCCGAAGGCATTCCCGCCGAAAGCCTGATGGTGAATGAGGCGACGTTGAACCGTCTTCCCCCCGACCTTGCGGCCGAGGTCAAGGCCCGCTTCCCCGGCCTGTCCCAGAACCAGCATTTCGGGACCGAGGCCGGGCGCGCGGCCCTTGATGTGATTGCACAGCGCAAGGCGCTTTGATCACATCGGGTAATAAAACTCCTCGCGCGTGATCTTGCCGCCCGCGACGTGATAGATGCCGACCTCTTTCATCGCCATGCGCTGACCGGTTTCCTTGTTCGTCACATCCATGTCGAAAATCACCGAAAACCGATCCGTGCCATGCAGAAACGGCCCCTCGGCGGTGGATTTGTGGATGTCGTGCGCGCCTTCCCACCAGTCATGCTTGCCCTCGATACCCGCAATGCCCGTCGTGGTCGTCCCGCCCCCCATATCCGCCGCCTCGACCGACTGCGCATCGGGCGCATAAAGAACCCGCAGGTTCGCCTTTGCCCTGCCGTCGTTGCACCCGGCCACCAAGGCCTCGCCAATCTGTTTCAGATCCATCATGCACCTCCAGCGTTCATGTTGCGTTCACCGATGATGCACCCGGATCGGCCCTGCGGCAAGCCATTTTCACGGCCGCGCCCAATGCCCCGACAGCGTCAGCATCGCCAGCAGCTTCAGTGTATTGCCATAGTAATCTTCGTCCTGCAGCCGCGTGTCCAGCATCCTGCGCCACAAGGCGGCCAGCCAATCGGCCTGTCCTTCATCGGTCATCGCCGCCACCGCAAACATCGACACCCATGCCACGCTGCCTTGCCAATCGTCCGGCAGGGTCGTTCCATCCAGCCGATAGGTGTCGCTGATCCGCGCCGGATCATCCCCCGCAGCCGCCCGGATAAAGACGTTGAGGGCAGCCAACTGGCGGCGCGGTTCCACCGCGTCATACAGCAGATCATCCAGCGCCAGCCGCCACGGCGTGCGCAGCGCGTTCCACGATTGATCGCCGTCCGTCTCGCCTTCCAGAAATCCGGGCGGCGCCGGCCGTGGCACATCCGGCAGACCGATCACAAAATCCGGCGACAGGCCCGTCTCAGGCGGCACCACCGCCTGCAAGACCCTGTAGCTGTTCGCCCGCAGGGCTCGCCACCGCGCGTTCCCGCTCGCCGCTGCAAAGGCCTGAAAATGCGACATCATGAAATCTGATGTGCGCGTCGCCCCTGCAAATCCCGCGGCCTCTGCCGCCCAGTCACCGATCAGCAGGGTATCATCCGCCGTCACCACCCGTGCCAGGCTCGCCGCGATCACCGTGCGCGCTTCACCGCCGTAGTCAAAATCGCCCGCATTGCCCCAGGTCTTTTCCGCCAGCAGCAGGGCATAGCCGATATCCAGATCGCCGTCCGTCGCGGTATGATCCCCGCCCTCGTCTTCTGCCGCATTGCCGCAGCCCTCAACCTGCTTCCACGCCATCAGCCCCGGCCCGCTGGCCGCCGGATGGTCCTTGAAATACCGCAGCATCGCGTCGAACAAGCGCTGCGCCTCCGGGTCCGCACCCGCCATCATCACCAGGGCCAGCATCCCATAGCCATGCGCCTCCGATACCGTGATCGGCATCGCGGCCGTGCCCGCATCCCATTTGCCATCCGCATTGACGCCCAGATAGGCGCGCCCCGCGCCACAGCCCTCAACCAGATACGCGGCCTTCCATTCCTGGTAGAAGGCCACCAAGGCCGCATCCATCTCTGCCTGCGGTGCCGGATAAATCACCCCGCTCCGATA
>JAAFHS010000464.1 GCA_013298485.1 Rhodobacterales bacterium | reverse complement strand
AGACTCTGATGCCGAGGTAAGTTGGGGCTGCATATCGATGCAAAACGCGCGAGGCCTCCCGGGCGCATCCTCGGCCCAAAGCTGCTACTCGATCTCGATGAGCCGCGTCTTCGAGCCGGTCGTTCATCCTTGCCTGCAGCATTTAGTGTGAGCCGACTTCGGCGTTGTAGGTCAGCCCGACTGGTCACTGCCGAGTTCTGCGACCCTGCGCAACAACAGTCGGCGCTCGGGCTCAAGTTTGCAGAGGCTCAGAGCGCGACGATAGGCTGACAGAGCCTCTGGTATCCGGTCGAGCTGTCGCAGAAAGTCCGCCTCGGCCACATGGGCCAGGTGATAGTCGGCCAGTTCGCCACTGCTCAGCAAGGGATCGACCAGCCGCAGCCCGGCCTCTGGCCCGCGCACCATGCTGACTGCGATGGCACGGTTCAGCCGCACCACGGGCGACGGCGCAACGCGCAGCAACACGGTATAAAGTCCCAGAATTTCGGTCCAGTCCGTCGCGGGTGCAGTCGTTGCGGCGGCATGAACGGCTGCAATGGCACCCTGCAATGCATAGGGCCCGACCTGACCCGCAGCAAAGGCCCGCTCGACGAGCGCTGTCCCTTCGGCGATCCGGACTTGATCCCAGAGAGAGCGGTCCTGATCGGCCAGGAGGATCACGTCGCCTTCAGAGGTCAGACGGGCAGTCCTGCGGGCCTCGTGCAGCAGCATCAGACCCAGAAGGCCGAGCACCTCGCCATCGGGCATAAGGTCCGCGACCAGCCTCCCCAGCCGGATGGCCTCGGCCGAAAGGTCGGGACGCAGCAGCAATTCGCCCGAATGCGCGGAATAGCCTTCGTTGAAGACCAGATAGATGACTCGCAGTACCGACCCCAGCCGTTCCGGTAATTCCGCCAGTGACGGCACCTCGTATTGCAGACCCATCTCGGCGATCCGCTGCTTTGCCCGCACGATCCGTTGGGCAACCGTTGGTGTTCGCACCAGAAAGGCCCGTGCGATCTCCTCGGTCGTCAAGCCACAGACCGTCCGCAGCGTCAGGGCGATCTGGCCTTCGTGCGCCAGCGCGGGATGGCAGCAGGTGAAGATCAGTCGCAACTGGTCGTCGGCAAGCGCGGGATCATCCTCGGGTGACACCGCTTCTCCTGTCAGCCAGCCGAGGTCCGCTTTCATGGCATCGAACCGGCTGCGCCGGCGGAGCTTGTCGATGGCGCGGAAGCGCCCGGCCGAGACCAGCCAGGCGCTGGGGTTGGCAGGCAGACCCTCTTGGGGCCACTTCTGCGCAGCGGCAAGAAAGGCATCATGCAGCGCCTCTTCGGCCAAGTCGAAGTCCCGCAAGAGCCGGATCAGGGTGGCAAGAACCTTGCGCGAGTGCTGGCGCCACACGCTGTCCAGATCGAATGTCTTGCCGCCCCGATCGTTCATCAGAACTCCAAAACCGGCTGCACTTCGATTGCACCGAGTCTGGCCATCGGGATGCCCTTTGCCACCTCCATCGCCGCGTCGGCATCCGCCACATCGATCAGGATAAACCCACCAAGGGCTTCCTTGCTTTCCATGAACGGCCCGTCGGTGACCATCGCATCGCCTTTGCGCACCCGCACGGTTCGCGCGGTCTTGCGGCCTTGGAGAGCTGCGGCCTCAAGGTAAATGCCGCGCGCCATAAGCTCGGTGTCGTAGTCGTGCGATTCCTTGCCAATCCGTACCCAATCCGCCTCGGTCATGGCTGCAGCAAGATCTTCGTCCACCAGCACCACGCAGAGAAACTTCATGCCGCAATCCTTTCCAACACGTCGAGAGGGCGAACCTCGATCGACCCTACTGTGACCAGCGGCATCTTGGCAGCCAGCTGAATTGCTTCGTTCAGATCGCGGGCCGTGACGAGGATGAAGCCGCTCAGATGTTCCTTAGTCTCCATGAACGGTCCATCGGTCGTGCCGAGCGCCCCGTCCCATTTGCGCAGCGTCACTGCCTCTGACGGCGACTTCAGCGGCTCGCCCAGAATGTAGTGTCCGCTCGCCCGCAGATCTTCGTCGTAGTCCAGCATGCCGTTGCCAAAGGCGTCACGCTCGCCCTGGGTCATCGCCGCAAACTTGGATTCATCGAGATAGATCAGAAACATGTACTTCATCCGGGGCTCCTCCGTTCCAATGGGTGACGCACCTAGTCGAACAGCCTGCGTCGCTTTCGACAGCGCCCACAAAAGTTTCCGGCGCGTCGAAAGCAAAGGTTTCCGATCGATCATCCATGAGGCTACCGGCACGCCGCCGGTCCAGGAAGGGCGGAAACCATGATCGATATCTTTACTGCCGCAGTTGCCGCACATCTGGGGAGAGCAGCCGCCGTCGCCAATATGGGCAACACCGTACCCGGCCCGCCGCCACTCCGGCGTATCGACCTTGTTCGCTTGGTGGTCGGACTTATGCTGGTCTTCGGCGTTGCCGGCCTCCTGTCGATGGCGCCAGAGCAGTCTGCCCAAGCGGACCCGGCATGGTTGATAAGCGAATGACCTGCGCCGACATTCCGGTGCAGTGATTCAGAGTGAGACTTTGTAAGCGACGGCGCCTTAGTCATGGCTGCCTGGTTCGGCATGTCGAGGGAGCGCTTTGGCGAAATCAACTGGGATCGTGCTCGCGGCCCATAGCCGTCATTCGCACCATTGGTGGTTGCTGCAAGGCAGCACGCGGAAGCAGCCATTGATGCCGATCTGTGCAAATCTACGCCACTAGCACAATGCCGATGCCGGGTGGGGCTTTGGGATGGGAGGAAAGCCGCGTTCGTCATTCGCCACCGCACTCTTGGGGATGAAATCGTCCGCGACGAAGAATGACCGCATCGTCGGTCAAAAATGGCCGTTTCAACTGAAAGATACTTCTGCGGCGCGAGTGTGTCTCGGAGACGCACACAAAAGCGGTGAGCTTTCCCT
>JAAFHS010000463.1 GCA_013298485.1 Rhodobacterales bacterium | reverse complement strand
AGCACATGCTGCCCCGCCAGCAGCCGCAGGTCCGCGTCATTGTCGATCGTGCCGCCCGGCACCTGCACCAGATACCGGTCGCCCTCATGTGCGATCCACTGCCGGTCCAGCCCCAGCACCGGGGCCGCCCCGCCATCCAGCGTATAGACCCTGTCGCCCATCCGCAGCATCCCTGCCGCCTGCCAGCCATTCTGTGTCTCGACCAAAGTTTCGGCCAGCAATCCGGTCCCGATGGGCATCGCCCTTTGATTGGCGGCAGATCCGGCGGTGGTGATGCGGGTGCATTCATTGCGGAACATGGCATATCCTTTCGGTGTTAATCTCTGTGGCGGCCCCTCTGGCCTTGCGCCCAATCGGCACCCGAATTTCGCCGTTTTTTCGTCATGCAAACGGCACGGATATGGCACTGACCCGGCTGCGGAAACACCACACCGCCCGCAGGCCCCGGTGTCGCCGAAACCTGCGCGCCTTCATATCGTGTTAACTAAAATATCAGGCAATCACAGTAACTTGCCGCCCATCAGCGAATCACGCGCCGGCTTTGCGTCAGCACGTAAATCCCGCTTCCCACCACAATCGCACTGCCGATCAGCGTCAGGGCATC
The DNA here is from genome assembly GCA_013298485.1 of Rhodobacterales bacterium. Classification (GTDB taxonomy): domain Bacteria; phylum Pseudomonadota; class Alphaproteobacteria; order Rhodobacterales; family Rhodobacteraceae; genus JAAFHS01. The sequence continues at coordinate 2,319 of JAAFHS010000463.1, read as the reverse complement.
GGGCCGCTCGCCAAACACCACCGCCCCCAGGATCAGCGCGAACAACAGCCGCGTGTACCGGAACGGCGTCACAGCCGACACCTCCCCCGTCCGCATCGCCGCCGTCAGCGCCGTATAGGCCGCAACGCCCACCACTGTCGCCGCCGCAACCCGGATCAACCCCGCCCCGCCGGGCACGCGGTAGTCGCCGTTCACCACCAGAATGATCAGCCCCGCGATGGTCAGCATCGCGAACCCCACCACCCCCAGCTGCATGTTGGACAGCGCAGGTGGCGCGGCCCGCGTGGCCAGATCGCGCCCCGCAAACCCGATCAGCCCGATCACCGTCAGGATCGACAGCGCATCAAACCCGTCCCATCCCGGCCGGATGATCAGCAGCACGCCGCAAAACCCCGCCACAATCGCGGCCCAGCGGCGCCAGCCCACCACCTCGCCAAAGAACACCGCCGCCCCCGCCACCACCACCAGCGGCGTCGCCTGCAGGATGGCCGATGCCACCGACAAGGGCGTCAGCGTGATCGCCAGCGCATAAAACAGCCGCCCCGTGATCTCGAACCCCGACCGCACCAGCATCGGACGTGACAGCAGGGCAGGGGGCAACACGGCCTCCCCCCGCAGCCGCGTCAGCAGCGCAAAGATCACCATCCCGCCAAGCCCGAACAGGCTGATCACCTCGCCCGTCGGCATCTGCAGCGCCGCAGATTTCAGAAACATGTCCTCAACCGCGAAACCCGCCATTGCCGCCACCATCAACAGGCTGCCACGCAGGTTGGCCTCGCGGCCGAAGTTCTGGCTCAATTCAGGATGCCTGCATGCCGCATCGCTGCGGCGATCCGGTCCTTGGTCCCATCCGTCAGCCCCACCAGCGGCAGGCGCACGTCTTCTGAACACCGCCCCAGCAGCGACAATCCATACTTCGCCCCCACCAGCCCCGGCTCGATGAAAATCGCCTCGTGCAGCGGCATCAGGCGGTCCTGATAGGCCAGCGCCTTTGCGTAATCCCCCGCCAGCGTCGCCGCCTGAAACTCTGCACACAGACGCGGCGCCACATTCGCCGTCACCGAAATGCAGCCCACCCCGCCATGCGCGTTGAACCCCAGTGCCGTGTCGTCATTGCCCGACAGCTGCACGAAATCCGCCCCGCAGGCCGCGCGCTGCTGGCTGACCCGTTCGATCTTGCCCGTCGCATCCTTCACCCCCACGATCCGTGGCAGGCGTGCCAGCACGCCCATCGTGTCCGGCGACATATCCACCACTGACCGCCCCGGGATGTTGTAGATGATGATCGGCAACCGGCTCGCCTCATGCAGGGCCGTGTAATGCGCAATCAGCCCTCCTTGCGTCGGCCGGTTGTAATAGGGCGTCACCACCAGTGCCGCATCCGCCCCCACGGATTCCGCATGCCGGATCAGGTCGATCCCTTCGGCGGTGTTGTTCGACCCCGCCCCCGCGATCACCGGAATCCGCCCTGCCGCCGCCTTCACCACCTCGGCGATCACAACCCCATGCTCCGCATGGCTCAGCGTCGGGCTTTCCCCCGTCGTGCCCACCGGCACCACGCCTGATGATCCTTCCGCCACATGCCAATCCACCAGTTTCTTCAGCGTCTCCAGATCAAGCTGGCCGTTCTTGAACGGCGTCACCAGGGCTGGAATGGACCCTCTGATCATGGCACGCGTCTCCTCTGGTTATCAGGGGCGCAAAAGGCCCCCATGGTTCACCCGCCCTGTTAGCGCCCCCTGCGGCAATTGCCAAGTTCGCCGATGACAGCTTCGTTGCTTGAAGCGCACCACGCCTTGCGCCAAATATGCCCCCATGAAAGCGCTTTTCCTCACGCTGACCTTGGCCCTGACATCCCCCGCAATGGCGGATGAGGCCGATGATCTACGCGCCGCCCTGCGCTATGTCGCGGCCGAGGATTGGACATCCGCCGCCGCCACTGCATCCGGCGACATCGCCCGCGACATTGTCGAATGGCACCGCCTGCGCGCAGGCGAAGGCCGCCTGGGCGAGTACGAGGCCTTCCTTGCCCGCCGCCCCGACTGGCCCGGCCTCGCCCTGATGCGCTCCGAAGGTGAAGTCGCCGTTGCCCGCTCCACCGATCCCGCCCGTGTCATCGCCTGGTTCGGGGCCGAAAAACCCAAAACCGCCACTGGTGCCCTCGCCCTGATCCGCGCCCTGACCGCCCAGGGCCGCACGGAGGAGGCCGAGGCCGAGGCGTTCCGCGCCTGGACCGAACTGCCCTTCGATGCCACCGAACAGACTTATCTGCTCGACCTTTACGGCGGTGCCCTTGCCGTCGCGCACGAGGTCCGCCTT
>JAAFHS010000462.1 GCA_013298485.1 Rhodobacterales bacterium | reverse complement strand
GGTTCGGCGCGGGCCACATGTTTGCCCCCGTGATGCGAGGCCCCTGCGGCATCGTGGAATTCGAAATCTTCGCGGAACATCGTCAGCAGATGTTCTTCCAGCCCCATCACCAGCGGATGGATCCAGGTATCGAAGATGACATTCGCGCCCTCAAACCCCATCTGGGGCGAATAGCGCGCGGGGAAGTCCTGCACATGCACGGGTGCCGAAATCACGGCGCAGGGGATGCCGAGTTTCTTGGCGATATGGCGCTCCATCTGGCTGCCGAGGATCAGTTCGGGCGACAGGGCCGCAATCGCCTCTTCGACCTCCAGATAGTCGTCAGTGATCAGCGCCTCGATGCCATACCCTTTCGCCGCAGCCCGCACGGCACGCGCCCCTTCGCGGTTGAAGCAGCCCATCCCTGCGACCTCGAACCCGATCTCGTCGCGCGCGATGCGGGCGGCGGCGATAACGTGCGTCGCGTCACCGAAGATGAAGACGCGCTTGCCGGTCAGATAGGTACTGTCCACTGATGCCGCCCACCATGGCTGGCGCAGGCGGGATTCGTCGACCTGCGTTGGCAGACCCGTGATCGCGGCGACCTCGGCGAGGAAATCGCGCGTGGCCCCGACGCCGATCGGCACGGTTTTTGTATAGGGCTGGCCAAGGGTCTTTTCGCAGTGCCGGGCCGCCGTCTCACCGGTTTCGGGGTAAAGCAGGACGTTGAAATGGGCAGCCCCCATGCGGGCGATGTCAGCTGGGGAGGACCCCATGGGAGCTGCAACGTTCACCGCGATGCCCATCTGGGCCAGCAGCGACGTGATCTCGGCCACATCATCGCGATGGCGGAACCCGAGGGCGGTTGCGCCAAGGATGTTGCAGGTGATGTTTTCGGTGCGCGGCATCGGCTTGGCCAGCGCGCGGACGATCTGAAAGAAGGTCTCATCCGCGCCGAAGTTTTCCTTGCGCTGATAGGACGGCAGATCGAGCGCGATGACGGGGATCGGCAGATCAAGCGCTTCGGCCAGACCGCCGGGGTCGTCCTGGATCAGCTCGGCCGTGCAGGAGGCACCGACGATCATCGCCTGCGGGGCGAACCGGGCGAAGGCATCGCGGGCGGCGGATTTGAACAGGTTGGCGGTATCACCGCCCAGATCGCGGGCCTGAAAGGTGGTGTAAGTCACAGGCGGGCGATGATTGCGCCGCTCGATCATCGTGAACAGCAGGTCGGCATAGGTGTCGCCCTGCGGCGCGTGCAGGACGTAATGCAGGCCGGTCATGCCGGTGGCGACACGCATCGCACCGACATGGGTGGGGCCTTCATATGTCCAGAGCGTCAGCTTCATGGCTGGCCTCCGGGGCGCTGCCCCGGACCCCGGGATATTTTTGCAGAAAGGAAGATGGAGGTCATTCTGCAGCCTCCTTGTGCAAAAGCGCGCGGCGGCGCAGGGGACGCGAGAAGAGGGCGGCAAGATCGCCAGCCTGTTCGTAGAAATGCACGGGCGTGAAAACGAGCTCGATTGCCCACTTTGTCGTTAGCCCTTCCGCCTCCAGCGGATTGGCGAGGCCCAAGCCGCAGACCGTAAGGTCGGGCTGTGCCGCTCGGGCGCGGGTCAGTTGGCGGTCAACGTCCTGGCCTTCGCTGATGACCGGGCCTTGCGCGATCAGGTCAAGATCGGGGCCGACAAGACCGGTGTGCAAATAGGGGGTGCCGATTTCCACCGCCGTCATGCCGCATTCGCGGGTCAGAAAGCGCGCAAGGGGGATTTCAAGCTGGCTGTCGGGGAAGAAGAACACCGATTTCCCGCGCAGGGTTTCTGCATGCGCGGCGATGGCCTTGGCCGCGCGGGTGCGCGGGGCGGCGGTTACCGCGTCAAAGGTGGCTTGCGGCACATTGAATGCGGCGGCGACGGCGGAAAGCCATGCGGTGGTACCCGCCTCGCCAAAGGGGAAGGGGGCTGCGATGTGATGCGCGCCACGGCGCGTCAGGGCGGCATGGGTGTCGCCAAGAAACGGCTGGGTCAGGGCAAAGACGGTATTGGCCCCGACGCCCGGCAGATCGGCGGAGCGCCGTGCGGGCAGGCAGCGGACATTCGTGATGCCCATGGCGGCCAGCAGGGCCAGCGCCTGATCTTCAACCACGTCCGGCAATGCCCCCACCAGCAGCAATTCGCGCGCATCGGTGGATTTCAGCGTTGGCACCATCGCCGCAAGGCAGGCATCTTCGCCTTGGGTAAAGGTCGTCTCGATGCCCGAACCGGAATAGTTATAGACGCGCACATGCGGGCTGTGCGCCGCGCTGAGACGTTCTGCCGCACGGTGGAGATCAAGTTTGATGACCTCGGACGGGCAGGAACCGACCAGAAACAGCTGTTTGATGTCAGGACGGCGTGACAGCAGGCGCGCAACCTCGCGGTCAAGCTCGGCATTTGCATCTGCCAGACCCGCCAAATCCTTCTCTTCGAGAATCGCTGTGCCAAAGCGCGGCTCGGCAAAGATCATCACACCCGCCGCTGCCTGCAGCAGGTGCGCGCAGGTGCGGCTGCCCACCACAAGGAAGAAGGCATCCTGCATTTTGCGGTGCAGCCAGATGATGCCTGTGAGGCCGCAGAAGACCTCGCGCTGGCCGCGTTCCTTCAGGACGGGGACGTCGCGGCAGCCGATGGCGGGAAGGTCAAGGCTCATCCCCGCGCCCTCGCATCAAGGCGCGCGGCACGCAGTTTCAGGATGAACTGGACGGCATTGACGACATAGGTCGCATAGGCGGCGAGCGCGACATACATGAGTTCACTGGGGCTGAGCGCATCGGTCCACAAAGCCCAAATATACAACGTGTGCAGTGCGATAACGGCGAAACTGAAGACGTCTTCCCAAAAGAATGCAGGCGCAAAGAGGTACTGCCCGAAGACCACCTTTTCCCAGATCGCACCGGTCACCATGAT
>JAAFHS010000461.1 GCA_013298485.1 Rhodobacterales bacterium | reverse complement strand
GATGATCGTCACCTGTGCGAGCCTGTTCTTTATCCTGCTGTTCGGCGCGATGGCGGCCTTTGCGCTGTCGGAATACCGGTTCCGGGGCAATACGCTGATGGGCCTCTACCTCGCCCTTGGCATCATGATCCCGATCCGCATCGGCACGGTGGCCATCCTCGATCTGATGGTCAGCACGGGCCTGATCAATACATTGGCCGCGCTGATCCTTGTCTATACCGCGCAAGGGCTGCCTTTGGCCGTGTTCATCCTGTCCGAATTCATGCGCCAGGTGTCGGATGATCTGAAAAACGCCGGGCGGATCGACGGGATGAGCGAATATGCCATCTTCTTCCGCCTCGTCCTCCCGCTGGTGCGCCCGGCGATGGCGACGGTGGCCGTGTTCAACATGATCCCGATCTGGAACGATCTGTGGTTCCCGCTGATCCTCGCCCCGGGTGAGGCGACAAAGACGCTGACCCTCGGCTCACAGGTGTTCATCGGGCAGTTCGTCACCGACTGGAACGCGGTGCTGTCGGCGCTAAGCCTCGCCATTCTGCCGGTGCTGGTTTTGTACATCATCTTCTCGCGGCAACTCATTCGCGGGATTACGTCGGGGGCTGTGAAATGAAAGTGCTGATCGCGGGTCTGGGCAATATGGGGATGAGCCATGCTTTGGCGCATCACACCGCCGGGGCCGATCTGGTTCTGGTCAACCGCTCGCCGGTGACTTTGCCCAAGGGGATGGAGGGGTATCCTGTGTATGCGACCTTTGCCGAAGGGCTGGCCGCGAAGCCCGATCTTGCGGTCATCGCCACCTATTCCGACAGCCACGCCGATTATGCCTGCGCCGCGATGGAGGCGGGGTGTCATGTGTTCGTGGAAAAACCGCTGGCCACGACCGTCGCCGATGCCCGCCGTGTGGTGGATTGCGCCAAACGCCTGCGCCGCAAGCTGGTGGTCGGCTATATCCTGCGCCATCACCCATCCTGGATGCGCCTGATTGCCGAGGCGCGGGCCTTGGGCGGGCCTTATGTCTTCCGGCTGAACCTGAACCAGCAGTCATCGGGTGCGACATGGGCGACGCACAAACAACTGATGCAGACCACCAGCCCGATTGTCGACTGCGGCGTGCACTACGTCGATGTGATGTGCCAGATCACCGATGCCAAACCCCTGCGCGTGCACGGCATGGGCCTGCGCCTGTCGGATGAGATTGCGCCGGATATGTATAACTACGGCCAGTTTCAGGTGATCTTCGCCGATGGCTCCGTCGGCTGGTACGAGGCCGGCTGGGGCCCGATGATGAGCGAGACCGCCTATTTCGTGAAGGATATCATCAGCCCCAAAGGTGCGGTCAGCATCGTATCCGCCGATGGCCCCGGCAGCGATACGGTGGATGGCCATGTAAAGGTCGGCGTGATCCGCGTGCACCCGGCAGGGGGCCGCGACCGCATCATCGATTTTCCCGGTGAACCCGGCCATCAGGAATTATGCGATGCGGAACAGGCCTATATGCGCCGCGCGATTGCCGATGACATCGACCTGACCCGGCATATGGAGGATGCGGTGCAATCGCTCGCCATCTGCCTTGCCGCCGACCAATCCATCCGCACCGGAAAGGTGGTGGAGTTGTGAGCGCGCTGCAGCTTGACCATATCACCAAATCCTTCGGGGCCACGCAGGTGCTGCGCGATATCAGCCTTGATGTGGCGGAAGAGGAGTTTGTGGTCTTTGTCGGCCCGTCCGGTTGCGGCAAATCCACCCTGCTGCGCGTCATTGCGGGGCTGGAGGATGCCACATCGGGGCGCGTCGTGATCGGTGGCAAGGACGTGACGGATACGCCGCCTGCCAAGCGCGGCATCGCGATGGTGTTTCAATCCTATGCGCTGTACCCGCATCTCGATGTGGAAGGGAACATGGCACTGGGCCTGAAACAGGCGGGGGAGCCCGCCGCCACTATCGCCGAACGCATCGCCACCGCATCGAAAATGCTGGAGCTTGGCCCTTACCTCAAACGCCGCCCATCGGAGCTTTCGGGCGGGCAGCGCCAGCGCGTTGCCATCGGGCGCGCGATTGTCCGTAAGCCCGAGCTGTTCCTGTTTGATGAACCCCTGTCCAACCTTGATGCCGCCCTGCGCATGGCCACCCGCGTCGAAATCGCCCGCCTGCACCGCGCGCTGGGGGCCAGCATGATCTATGTGACGCATGACCAGACCGAGGCGATGACGCTGGCGGACCGGATCGTCGTGCTGCGCGACGGGGTGGTGGAACAGATCGGATCGCCGATGGCATTGTACAACAACCCCGCCAATCAGTTCGTGGCGGGCTTTCTGGGTGCGCCGTCGATGAATTTCCTGCCCAGCGGCCCCTTGGGCGCGCGGGGTGCAGTGCTGGGTATCCGGCCCGAACATCTGATGGTGGCGGACAAGGGCCGCATCGCGGGCCAGATCACCCATGTCGAACGCCTGGGGGGGGATACCAATCTGATTGTCGTCCTGCCCACGGGCGAGACCTGCACCCTGCGCCTGTTCGGGCAGCACGACTACAGCGTCGATGCCGCCATCACCTTGGATTATGATGATCGTCATGCCTTTGCCTTCGATGCAAAGGGCGCGCGGGTTTAGGGCGGGGCGGGGTTTGATAGAACCAAACTGCACCGCGTTTGGCGGCAGTGTCTTTGAAACCGCCTGATGGAACGTCCAGTGGACGTTTCATCGGTTTCATTGCCCATAAGGCGGGACGGTGATGAGCGATCAGAAAACCTCCGGTGGAGGTTTTCCGCGAAGAACGCCCGCCCCGTGGGCGGGCTGGGGGCAAGGGGTGTGGGGCAGCAGACCATGCCTCTCCAATCTGCCCGCGACTGCCTGGGCTGGCGCGGTTTCGCGCCTGCCGGGGGCAGGCAGGCGCGGGCAGATTTGTCGACGGACAAATCTGCCAAGAAAG
>JAAFHS010000460.1 GCA_013298485.1 Rhodobacterales bacterium | reverse complement strand
TCCATCGCCGCCAGCACAGGCACCAGCGGGCGTTCGAGGGTTTCGTAGACGGTCGTCACCTGCGCGCGGTGCAGGCGCGGCTTGAACGTCTGCCACAGGCGCAGCGTGACATCGGCATCCTCGGCTGCGTATTTCACCGCGTCATCAATGCCCACACGGTCAAAGGTGACCATGCTTTTGCCGGACCCCATCAGCGATTTGATCGGAATCGGGACATGGCCCAGATAGGTCTCCGACAGGTAATCCATGCCGTGGTTATGCAAGCCCCCGTGCATGGCATAGGACATCAGCATCGTGTCATCAATCGGGGCCACAGCAACGCCGTGCCGCGCGAAAATCTTGGCGTCGTACTTCATGTTCTGCCCGATTTTCAGGATGCTGGCATCCTGCAACACGGGTTTCAGCGCGGCCAGCACATCATCCAGCAGCAATTGCCCCGCCACCAGTTCGGACGACCCGAACAGATCACCGCCGCCCTGTTTATGGCCCAGCGGAATATAGGCGGCGATCCCGGCATCCACGCAAAGTGAAATCCCCACCAGTTCGGCGCGCATCTCATCCAGGCTGGTGGTTTCGGTATCGACTGCGACATGCCCCACTTCGCGGATGCGGGCGATCCAGTCGTTCAGCACGGCCATATCGCGGATGCAGATGTATTTGCCATGATCGAAGGGCAGCGCCTCAGGTGCCGGTCCCGCCGCCGACGTGCCCGCCGCTGCGGGCTGATCGACGATGGCGGGTGCCTCGATCTTCAACTTTTCGGCCACGCGCCGCGTCAGGGTGCGGAATTCCATTTCATTCAGGAAGGCCATGATCTGATCAGGTTCAGGCAGGCGTACCTCAAGACTGTCGAGGGTGAAATCCAGCGGCGTTTCCGCGTCCAAGGTCACCAGCCGCTTGGAAATGCGGATCAGGTCGGCGTTATCCACCAGCGCCTCGCGGCGTTTGGGTTGCTTGATCTCGCCTGCCCGTTCCAGCAGGGTTTCCAGATCGCCGTATTCTTGAATAAGCAGCGCCGCCGTCTTCAGCCCGATCCCTGGCGCACCTGGCACGTTATCGACCGAATCCCCGGCGAGCGCCTGCACATCGACCACGCGGGCAGGGTCCACGCCGAATTTTTCAAACACCTCGTCCACGTCGATGCGCACGTTCTTCATCGGATCGCGCATCACGACGCCGCCGCCCACCAGTTGCATCAGGTCTTTGTCGGATGAGATGATCGTGCAATCGCCGCCTGCCTCGCGCGCCTGCCGGGCGAGGGTGGCGATGATGTCATCCGCCTCGTAATTCTCGATCTCGATGCAGGCGACGTTAAAGGCGCGGGTAGCGGCACGCGTCAGCGGGAATTGCGGCCGCAGATCTTCGGGCAGTTCGGGGCGGTTGGCCTTGTAGAGGGGATAGATATCGTTGCGGAAGGTCTTGGACGAATGATCAAAGATCACCGCGATATGCGTGGGCGCATCGGCCCCCGAATCGCGCGTCATCTCCCCCCACAGGATGTTGCAGAACCCGGCCACCGCCCCCACGGGCAGGCCATCCGATTTCCGTGTCAGCGGCGGCAGCGCGTGATAGGCGCGAAAGATATAGGCCGATCCGTCGATCAGGTGCAGATGATGGCCCGTGCCATGTCAGGCCTCGGGATGAAAGCGCCAGAGCGACAGGCGCACCGCATGGGGTGTGGGCGTCCAGCGGCCGAAGGGGATGCCTGCGGTGGTAAAGATCTGCCCGATCCAGACATTGCAGGTTCGAAAGATGTGAAACGGCCCGGTTGCCGCAAAAAACCGGTCGGTTCCGGAAAAGCCGGGATGGTCGATCACGATGGGCCGACCCGCGCCATCGCGGGTAAATGTGCCTGCGATGGCATCGATCAGGGCTGCGAACTGCACCGCATCAAGATCGATCAGCGGGATGGGCGTAAAATCATCAATATGTCCGATCACATCCAGCCGCATCACGGCATCATCGCCTGTGACGCCGGTCCAGACGGCATGGGCGGTGATATCGGCATAGGTGCCAGCCGTGGTGTAGAATTCCCGCGCGCCCCAGCCGACCAGCAGCCATTCGGCCCCGGCCACGGTGACGGGCACGCCCGCATCGGCGGCAAAGTCAAAGCGGGCACGCACCGCCGGGGTCATCGGGATCAGAAGGTCGGTGTGGATGGGGCCGATCACAAGGCCGATGCTGTATTCGTGGCCCCGTGCCGCATGACCGTTGCCGATCAATCCGCCCGCCAGTGCGGCCAGAACATAGCACAGGACCATCGCGCACAGCGTGGCCAGCCCGCGCGATATCCAGCGCAGAATCACTTTGCGCGGTCGGCGTGGCTTTGATGGATATAGCGTTTGTCGCAATAGCCGCATTCCACCCAGCCCTTGTCTTCGGGGATGGAAAGCCAGACGCGGGGGTGACCCAAGGCACCTTCACCGCCGTCGCAGGCCACTTTCCATGCAGAGACAGTTTCGGTTTCGGGCACTTGGGTGGGCATGGGCGGCTCCTGCTGCGATGGCACCAATCTAGGGCAAGGGCAGGGGCGGCGGCAAGGGTGGGCGTTGCTATGGGATAACAGCGCGCGAGGCCCCGGTTGATTTTGTATAGCAAGCGGGTTTGGCCGCATCTTTGCCCCATCCCGCAGCCACCTGCGGGCAACATCAAGAGGAGGCCATCATGGCAGCGAGCAAAAGCATTCTGGTATCGGCAACGATCCCCAACTACCGCATCATCGGCACCTATCTGAATGACCGTCTGGTCGGCAATGTCGGCAACGACACGATCTCGGGCTATGACGGCAACGATACGCTGACGGGCGGTGCAGGCAATGACCAGCTTTATGGTGGTGCGGGCAATGACCTGCTTTATGGCGGGGCGGGGCGCGATGTGCTGTCGGGCGGGGCGGGGTCCGATGCGTTCATCTTCAACACGCGGCCTGCGGGCAACGGTG
>JAAFHS010000046.1 GCA_013298485.1 Rhodobacterales bacterium | reverse complement strand
ACGATCGAGGTCGTGCGTGTTCTGGCGGACCGTCTGAGCCAGACCACGGTGGAGCTGACCGAGGCGCGCAGCCGTGCCACCACAGGCGTTCACTAGGTTTGTCTGCTGCGCGGTCAAAGCCGGTACGGTCATCGTATCGCCCGATTTGTCGGGCAAAATCACCGGAATGGGTGTGGAACCTGGCGTTTTCGGCAGAATTTCCCCCTCGCACGCGGGAATACTTGCCACTATTGTCCGCGCGGCGTCTGACGGAAAAGGAAAGCGGAGCGGTGTCTGGCCGGCAAAAAAAACGATCACGAATGATGACTGTGCCCGTGCATGACTGCGGACGCATCCTGATGTCGCGATGACGACAGACCGCTTTCAGATCAAACTCTGGGGTGTCCGGGGCAGCCTGCCTGTCTCGGGCCCTGCATTCCGCAAGTTTGGCGGCAATACGATGTGCATCGAAATGCGCTGCGGCGATCATGTCCTGCTGTTTGATGCGGGCAGTGGTCTGCTGCCCGCCGGGGCGGCGCTGAAAGACGAGGGGCAGAAGGATCTGACCCTGTTCTTCACGCATTGCCATTATGACCATATCGCAGGCCTGCCGTTCTTTCCGCCGCTCTACTGCGACAAGTCCCGGCTGAAAGTCTGGTCCGGGCATCTGGACGGCACGATGACGACGATGCAGATGATCGAAAGCTATATGCGCAGGCCGTTCTTTCCCATCGGCCCGGACCTGTGCCACGCCTGCATCGAGACGGATGAGTTTCAGCCCGGCACGGTGCTGACCCCGCATCCGGGGATCACGATCCGCACCGCGATGCTGAACCATCCCGGCAATGCGGTGGGCTACCGGGTGGAATGGGGCGGGCGTGTGGTGGCGCTGATCACCGATACCGAACATGAACCGGGCACGCTCGACCCCGCCGTGCTGGGCCTGATCGCGGGCGCGGATCTGTTTTTGTACGATGCGACCTTCACCGATGAGGATTTCGCCGCCTTCAAGGGGTTCGGCCATTCGACATGGCAGCAGGGGGTGCGGCTGGCACAGGCGTCGGGTGCCAAAAGCGTGGGCTTTATCCACCACGCCAAGCGGCGCACCGACGGGCAGCTGACGGCCATCGAACGCCGGGCCAAACGCCTGTTTCCGGGGGCCTTCTGCGGGCGCGAGATGCAGGTGATCGATATCTGAGCCAAGCCGTGCCTTGACGTGACACGTTCCGGCGTGGACTGTCGTCAAAAAGAAAACGGGCGGTATCAGGGTGAGTCAGCGTCTTATCAACACCGACCGCTTTGCCGATGACAAGGATGTGGTGATCGACCCGCGTCACCCGCGTGTCGGTTGACACGATGGCCATCGTGGCGGCGATGCGGCAGATCAGGCGCGATTGACGGGAAAGTGGTGGCGAGGGGGGGACTCGAACCCCCGACCCCGCGATTATGAGTCGCGTGCTCTAACCAGCTGAGCTACCTAGCCACTGTGCCGGGGGGTTACAGGCGGGGCACCGGGGCGTCAAGGGGGATTTGGGCCACCCGGCTGCCCTGCACGGGGTGGCGTTACCGCTGGTGTTGCGCCATGCGCCACCCGCGGGCGGCCCGATGCGGTGACGGTCAGGGTCGCCTCGATGAACATCGGGCGCCCCTCCACCTCGGCCTCGCGGATATCGCGCGTGGCCGTGATGCGCAGATCCTCGGCCCCCGATGCCCTGGCGCGGGCCGTGGCCTCGGCCGTCAGGGCCGCCTCCATCGCGGCAAGGGCGGCATCGCGGTCATTGAAACCCTGCAGCCCATCGGGCAGATGCGCCGTAAAGCGGCCCTCACCGGGGCTGGTCACCACGCCCCGCGCGCGCTGCGCGATCTGGCCCACGACCGCGCCGATGGCATTGGCGACACCGGCATGGGCGGGCAGCACCATCCGCGTGTGCAGGCGGGCCCCCACGGCAGGATAATAGGTCGGGGCGGATGCGCCCAGGCCGACGACGGGCACGTTCAGCCGGGCCGAGATCGCCATGACGCCCTGATGATTGCGCAGGCCTGCCCGGGTCAGGCTGTGACCCGCCAGGGTTTCGGGTGTGCCGTCAATCCCTGTATCCTCGGCAAAGGCGGCCTCCAGCAGGCAATCCACGGTCTGCGCGGTCAACTGGTCGACAATCATCTGCGCAAGGGCAGGGGCGCTGTCGGCAAACCGCTCCCCCCGCCCCGTCCGCCTGCGCGCCATCAGGCGCAGACCCTTGTCCGCCGCCGATGCGTCCCAATCGCTCAGCAGCCCCAGAGCATGCGCCGCATCCGATGGCGTCATCCCCGCCAGCCGCACCAGCCCGCGCGCCACCAGCCGTTCCAGCGCCGCCGTTTCAATCCGCGATGTCAGCGCCTTTGCCATCGGCATGACCCCGGTGATCCGCGCCATCAGCACCGCCTCGCGCGCGCCCAACCCGTCCAGTGATCCCGCAAAGGGCACGACGAACCGCCCGTCATGCTCGCCCACCGCCTCGGCCGCCAGCGCGCGGTCGAGGGCGGCATGCACAAGGTCCGCATGATCCACCGCCAGCAGCGACAGGGGGATCAGCCGCCGGGGGCCGAGGCGCAATCCGCCGTCCAGCCCTTCGGTCACCGGATGCACCTCGCTGTCACCGCCAAGGCCGGTGGTGCGCATCGCCACCGCCTCCACCATCGTGCGGAAGCCGCCGACCTGCGCACCCTGCGGGTCAATCTCGGGCAGCCCGCCCTTCAGCAGCGCCACATCGGTCGTCGTCCCGCCGATATCGGAGACCAGCGCATCCGCCTCGCCCGTCAGCCAGCGCGCGCCGACGATGCTGGCGGCTGGGCCGGAGAGGATGGTTTCAATGGGCCGCTCGCGCACCATCGCGGCCGAGATCAGCGCGCCATCGCCGCGCACCACCATCAGGGGTGCGGTGATGGCCAGCCGTGCCAGATGCGCCTCGCAGGCTGCAACCAGCCCGTCGATCATCCCGATCAGGCGCGCATTCAGCACTGCCGTCAGGGCGCGTTTCGGCCCGTTCAGGTTGGCCGACAATTCATGCGAACAGGTCACGGGGCGCGCAGTGATGCGCCGGACCGCATCGCGCACAGCCACCTCATGCGCCGCATTGCGGGTGGCAAAGCGTGCGGCCACGGCAAAGCCCATAACCTGCCCCGCCATATCGGCCAAAGCCGCCTCCAGCCCCGCCAGATCAAGGGGGGCGGCTTCGGTGCCCGCATGGCTGTGCCCGCCTGTCAGCATGATGACGGGATCGCCCTTCAAGGCTTCGGTCAGTCCACCGCGTTCAAGATCACCGCTATCAAAGCCGACAAAGATCAGGGCGACGCGCCCGCCCTGCCCTTCGACCAGCGCATTGGTGGCCAGCGTGGTTGACAGCGACACCAGCGCAATCTCGGACGCGGGCACGCCTGCGCGCGCCATCGCCGCATCAATCGCGCGCCCGATGCCCAGTGACAGATCGCCCTTGGTGGTCAGCGATTTGGCCGATGCGACGACATGATCCGCCGCCTCGTCCAGCAGGACGGCATCGGTATATGTGCCGCCCGTATCGACACCCAGAAGATAGGCCATGTTGATCCCTTGAAACCCGTTGGCCCCTGCTAAACTGCATCCGGCCCCGCGTCACCCCTTTGGTGCTGCTTTCCTTGGCGGTGTGACGCGGCGGGCATGGGCGGCAGGAATGCGCAGCAGGCAGCGATACTTGGCGACCGTGCGCCGGGCGATCTGCACCCCGCCCTCTGACAATGACGCGGCCAGCGCATCATCCGACAGGGGGCGTGCTGCGTCTTCGCGTGCGATCAGGGCGGCCAGCCTGTCACGCACCGCGACGGATGATGTGCCATCGCCCATGTCGCGGCTGAACAGATGGCGCAACCACCATGTGCCATGCGGGGTGTCCACCGCTGTTCCCGCGACCACCCGGCTGATCGTGCTTTCCGCAAGCCCGGTCGCCGCCGCGACATCGGTCATCCGCAACGGCACGACGGCGCCGAGACCGGCCTTCAAGGCCGCCTCCTGCCGCCACAGAACCTCTTGCCCGACCAGCAGCAGCGTATTGTTCCGCTCGGCGATCATCGTGACCAGACTGCGCGCCGCCGCCCGGCCCGCAGCCTTGCGATCCGTGGCAAGGGTGACCGAAGGCAGCGCTGATCCGTTCAGCGCGATCTGCCAGGTTCCCGCCACCGCCCGCACGATCAGATCAGGT
Source organism: Rhodobacterales bacterium (assembly GCA_013298485.1). GTDB lineage: Bacteria > Pseudomonadota > Alphaproteobacteria > Rhodobacterales > Rhodobacteraceae > JAAFHS01. The sequence continues at coordinate 5,984 of JAAFHS010000046.1, read as the reverse complement.
TCGCGCAAAGGGGCAGCCCCCTGCACGAATGCCGCCCCCGGTTTCGGGTTGAACCCGCGGATGATGCGCAGCCGCGCCTTGATCTCGGCCTCGGGCACTTTGGCCCGGCGGGCCAATGCCGCCAGATCACCGGTGGCCAGCAGGTCCAGATGATCCAGCATCACCGCCATCGGGGGGTCAAGGGCGCCCACCTCATCCGCCTGCAGGCGCAGGCATTCGGCCAGTGACCGCGCGAACAGACCGCGCGGCTCACCCTGTTGCAGCAGGGCCAGCACAGCCTCTGCCACAGCAACGCTGCAGCCTGCGTCCTGCGCGATTGCGGCCACAGACCGGCCCAGCCAGCCCGATGGTTCCAGCGCTTCGAGAAAGTGCCCCGCGATGCTGCGTTGCGCGCGGTCGGTGATGCGGCGGTCCATCTCGGCCATCACATGGGCGATCAGGCTGGGGGTTGCACCTGCGGCCGTCTCGACCGATGGCGGTGCAAATGCAGAGGTCCAGCGCGGCAGCCAATCGGCGGGCGCGCGTTCGGGTTTCGTGATGACGAGGCTGGGGTTTTCGGCTGCCGCCTCTTCCAGATACCGGGTCAGGCCCGCCGCATCCGCCTTCAGCATCCGCAGCGACGCGGCAAGCCCCGTATTCAGCGCAAGGCGCTGTGTCGTGGTGACCGTCATCTGCTGCCGTGCTGCCATGCCTGTCAGCCTATGCCGTGCCGCGTTCGAAAAAAAGCATCCACCGCGACAGGGGCCGCCCGTTCTCCCGCAATTGTGACGGATCCTGCCTCTTGTGCCGGATCAAGCCCCGGCTTAACGGGGTTTATGCAGCCAAGCCTTCCTTTCACGCGTGATCTGGTTCTTGTGGGCGGTGGCCATACCCATGCGCTGGTCCTGCGCAAATGGGCGATGAATCCGCAACCCGGCGTGCGGCTGACGGTGATCAACCCGGCCCCCATTGCCGCCTATACCGGCATGCTGCCCGGGCTTGTGGCGGGGCATTATGCGCGCGCCGATGTGCTGATCGATCTGGTGCGCCTGTGCCGCTTTGCGGGCGCACGGCTGGTGATCGGGGCGGCCACGGGCATTGACCGCGACACGCGGCATATCATTGTGCCGGGGCGTGCGCCCGTCCGCTATGACATCGCGTCATTGGATGTGGGTATTCATGCAGGCCCCGCCGGTCTGGCAGGGATCGCACACGCAACCCCCGCCCGCCCGCTGGATCGGTTTGCTGCCGGGTGGGAGGGGTTTCTGGCCCATGGCAAGCCCGCCCCCCGCGTCATCATCATCGGCGGTGGCGTTGCAGGCGTCGAACTCGCGCTGTGCGCGGCCCACCGCCTGCGTGACCGGGTACCCCAGATCACGGTGATTGATGCAGGCACGGCGCTTGCCGCCCAATCCCCGCGCGCGGCAGCGCATCTGCGCCGCACGCTGACCGCTGCAGGCATCGCCTTGCGTGAAAACACCGCTGTCGCCGCGGTGAGGCCCGATGCGCTGCAGCTGGCAGATGGCACCCTGCTGCCATCCGACTTTACCATTGCCGTCGCGGGGGCCGCACCGCAGGGCTGGCTTGCGGACACGGGTCTGGCCTTGCATGCAGGCTTTGTCATTGTCAGCCCGATGCTGCAGACCAGCGATCCTGCGATTTTTGCCACCGGTGACTGTGCGCATCTGGCCCATGCGCCGCGTCCCAAGGCCGGGGTCTTTGCGGTGCGGGCGGCCCCGGTCCTGCATGACAATCTGCGCAGCGCCCTGTCAGGCGCGCCGCTGCGCGCGTTCCATCCGCAGGGCGATTACATGAAGCTGATCTCGTTGGGTCCGCAAAAGGCACTCTTTGACCGCAATGGCCTGGCCTTTGCACATCCCCTGCTGTGGCGCATGAAAGACCGCATCGACCGCGCTTTCATGGAAAAGCTGTCCGATTTCCCCGCCATGCCCGCCCCGCAGATCCCCGATGGTGCGGCGCAGGGTCTGGCAGAGGCGGTGGGTGCCAAACCCCTGTGCGGTGGCTGCGGCGCCAAGGTCGGCGCGGCTGATCTGAACAGCGCCCTGTCAGGCCTGCCTGCCCCGCGCAACCCTGCCGTTCTGTCCGGCCCCGGCGATGACGCCGCCATCCTGCAGACACCGGATGGCGTTCAGGTGATGACCACCGATCATCTGCGCGCCCTGACCGATGATCCCTGGGTCATGGCCCGCATTGCCGCGGTACATGCGCTTGGCGATATCTGGGCCATGGGGGCCGCCCCGCAGGTGGCGCTGGCACAGATCATCCTGCCGCGTCTGTCCCCCGCCCTGCAAGCCGCCACACTGGCCGAGATCATGGCCGGGGCGGCCTCGGTCTTCGGTCCGGCGGGCGCTGATATCGTGGGCGGGCACACCTCCATCGGGGCGGAACTGACGATCGGGTTCACCGTCACGGGGACGGCCGCCCGGGCCATCACCAAGGGCGGGGCGAAGCCCGGTGATGCGCTGATCCTGACCAAGCCGATCGGCACGGGCGTCATCATGGCGGCCGAGATGGCGCTGGCGCGCGTGCCAGGTGTCGTGCTGGGCGAGGCGGTGGCCCATGCGCTGGCGCAGATGCAGCGCCCGCTGGCAAGTGCCGCCGCGATCCTTGCGCCGCACGCGCATGCGATGACCGATGTCACGGGCTTTGGCATGGCCGGGCATCTGCACGAAATGCTGCACGCCGCGGGCGTCGGTGCGACGCTGGCCGTGGCCGATATCCCTTTGCTGCCCGGGGCGCTGGCCCTGTCTGACGCGGGGCAGGCCTCAACCCTGGTGCCTGCCAACCGCGCCGCCCTTGCCGGGGTGCTGGACGCACCCGAGGTCGGCCCCGCCGCCCTGCTGTTTGATCCGCAGACTGCGGGCGGGCTGCTTGCCGCCGTGCCCGGGGATCAGGCGCAGGCGATCATGGACCGGCTGCGCGCGGTGGGCGAAGAGGCCGCGATCATCGGCCAGATCACCGCAGGTGCCACGACAATCACCCTTGCCTGACGCCGCGGATATCAGTCCTGCACCACCGGCAATCCCCGCGCGATCCATCCCGGCCCCGCGTCTGATCCCTGCATGCCTTCGGGCACGTTGATGATCTGCGTGAACCCTGCATCCCGCAGCTGCCCCGCCAGGCGTGCCGACCGCACGCCCCGCGCGCAGATCAGCGCGATGGGCGCATCGCGGTTGCCACCGACCGCCGCCTCCAGCGCCGCCACGAAATCATCGCGCCGCAGATCCAGCCGCAAGGCCCCTGCGCCTGACCCGGTCGCCGCCCATTCGTCGGGCCTGCGGATGTCGACCAGCGTAATCTCGCCCGCAGCCACCCGCCGCGCGGCCTCGGCCGGATCAATCGCAGGCCCGTCATAGGTCGGAAAGGCCTGTCCATAGGCCACCGCGCCGCCCACAACGGCGACCAGCCCCAGACCCAGCAGAATACGGCGTGATATCATCGCAGCCTCCTTCATCCCCATATTCAGGCGCAATCACCCTGCGGGCCAAATCACTTCGCCGCGATATCACGCACCGCGGCCGCCACACGGTCGGCCAAAGGTGCCAGCGCCGCCAGATTGTCGGCCACAACCGCCGTCACCGGCACCGTCACCCGCGCGCGGTGCTTGGCGTAGCGCGGATCGTAATGCGCGGCCATCAGCCCCTCGGCCAGCGCCGCGTAATCGCCCGCCGTGGCCATCGCCTGCCAGCCTGCAATCACCTCGGCTGCGTGCTGGGGCCGCAACTGGCCGATGATGCGGTCCAGACGGGCCGGGTCCGCAATCAGATCGCCGTAGGCCCGCACCAGATACTCCGCCCGCGCCACCAGTGGTGCCGCAATCGCCACACGCGGGGCCGCGTTCATCGCCTGCCACAGCTTGGGCGGCAGGAACAGATTGCCGATCTTGATGCTTTCCGCCTCCACCACCACGGGCCGGTCGGGATCAAGCTGCGCCAGCGCCACGGCCAGGGCCCCCTCAAAGGCTTTCTGTGATGGCTGAACGCCCACTGCCCCGAACAGCGATCCCCGATGCCCCGCCAACCCTTCCAGATCAATCACCTGAAGGCCCCGCGCCGGCAGCAGGTTCAAAACCTCGGTCTTGGCCGTGCCTGTATTGCCGTCCAGCAGCACCACCCGCCCCGGCAAAGGCCCGTCATACAGCGTATCCGACACCAGCCGCCGCCAGCTTTTATAGCCGCCCGCCACCGTTTCCACCCGCCAGCCGATCTGCGACAGGATCGATGCGAATGATCCCGACCGCTGCCCCCCGCGCCAGCAATAGATCAGGGGCCGCCAGCCACCCGGGCGGTCTGCCAGCACCCCTTCCAGATGCCGCGCTGCGTTGCGCGCCACCAGCGCCGCCCCCAGCTTGCGCGCGGTAAAGGGGCTGTCCTGTTTGTAGATCGTGCCGATGCGCGCGCGTTCGGCGTCATCCAGCACCGGCAGGTTGATCGCGCCCGGGATATGATCCTCGGCAAATTCGGCCGGTGCGCGCACGTCGATGATATCATCGAAGCCAAGGTCGAAGACATGCAAAAGCGAGGTCAGGGTCACAGCCATGCCGCCCTTCTATCGCCGCGCGCAGAAAGGTGCCAGCGGCGTGGATCGCGCTGGCGCAGGCCCCGCATCTGCGGCAGTCTTGGATGATGCTGCGTCTCCTCGGCTTGATCTTTCTGACCGCCAACCCTGCGCTGGCCGACCCCGCCCTGATCGGCGCGGCGCGCGCGCAGGTCGGCATCACCACGATCTACGATCCGGCCTATGTTAGCCTGCCCTTTCCCGGCGGCGATTTCGACCGTGCCCGCGGCGTCTGCACCGATGTCGTGATCCGCGCCCTGCGCGATGCCCACGGGATTGATCTGCAACTGGCCGTCAACCGCGACATGCAGGCCGACTTCGCCGCCTATCCCGCCAACTGGCGCCTTGCCGCGACCGACCGCAACATCGACCACCGTCGCGTGCCGAACCTGAAGACCTTGCTTGCCCGCATCGGGGCCGATCTGCCTGTCACATCGGACCCCGCCGCCTTTCGGCCCGGCGATATCGTCACCTGGATGCTGCCCGGCAATCTGCCCCATATCGGCATCCTGTCCGATGTGATGAATGCGGATGGCACCCGCCCCCTCGTGCTGCACAACATCGGCGCAGGTGCTGCCGAAGAAGACCGCCTGTTCGATTTCCCGATCACCGGGCACTACCGGCTGACCCCCGCCGCACTGGAGCGGTTGCGCGCCTTGGGCACCTGACCCCGTCTTGCGCATCGCGGCGGACAGGCGCATGAGGGGGCAGCTTTTTTCGGACACCTTTCATGCCCACCACCCCCATCAACAATATCCGCGGCGCGGGCCTGTCGCTGCTGGCTTTCGCGCTCTATGCCACCCATGATGTGGTCGTGAAATTTCTGGGTTCCGACTATTCGCCCGTCCAGATCATCTTTTTCGGCGGGCTGTTCAGTTTTCCCATGCTGACCGTTCTGATGATGCGTGACCGCACCGATGGCCATCTGCGCCCGCGCCATCCCTGGTGGCTGGCGGCACGCGCCGTGGCCGGGGTCGCCACTGCCGTGGCCGGATTCTATGCGTTTTCCGTCCTGCCCATGGCGCAAACCTATGCCATCCTGTTTGCTGGCCCGCTGCTGATCACCGTGCTCGCCATTCCGATGCTGGGCGAAAAGGTGGGGCTCAGGCGCGGCCTTGCCGTCGTGGTCGGCCTGATCGGTGTCATCATCGTGCTGCGCCCCGGCAATGCCCCCCTCAGCCTTGGCCATCTCGCCGCCCTGTCGGCCGCCATCACCGGCGCCCTCGCCTCGGTCATCGTGCGCAAGATCGGCGGTGAGGAACGCCCCGTCGTGATGCAGTTGTATCCCATGCTCGTCAGCGTGATCGCCATGGGATGTGCCCTGCCATGGGTCTACAAGCCGATGCCCATCGAACATATGGGCCTGCTGCTGGTGTTTTCCGCCCTCGGGTTCATCGCCACCGCCATCATCATCGCCGCCTACCGCG